>NZ_JASSVO010000009.1:0-119471 GCF_030541085.1 Marinobacter sp. ST-43 | reverse complement strand
GTAGCTATGTTCGGACAGGATAACCGCTGAAAGCATCTAAGCGGGAAGCCCCTTCCAAGATGAGATCTCCCCGAGGCCTCGAGCCTCCTGAAGAGCCGTTCAAGACCAGGACGTTGATAGGCCGGGTGTGTAAGCGCTGCGAGGCGTTGAGCTAACCGGTACTAATTGCTCGTGCGGCTTGACTATATAACACCCAAGACAATTGCGGATGACGCAACGAAATCAACATCACTCAGTTCCTTCTCGTCCCCCAGTGATCAACCGTTTTGCCTGACGACCATAGCGGTCTGGAACCACCTGATCCCATCCCGAACTCAGAAGTGAAACAGACCTGCGCCGATGGTAGTGTGGCGTTGCCCATGTGAGAGTAGGTCATCGTCAGGCGCCTAATGCCTAAAAACCCCCGACAGCGAAGCTGCCGGGGGTTTTTTATTGCCTGCAGGAAAGCGAGCAGATATGACCCTGTGATCAGGCGCACAGTTACGCTCGGTAAATAGCGTTAGCATTCCCTCAAGACTGGCAGAAAAAAAGACTAAAAAGCCAGCTTCAGAGACACTCATCAGTCATTCGATCATTGCCGTCAATAACAAAAAACGGCGGGCAGGTATGGCTATGAGTACACGTAAAAGACTATTCCTCGCGCTGTCCATGGTGCTGTCTTCGGCTGCCCATGCAGATTTGCAGCCCATTTCTGATACCGAGCTGTCCGAGGTGACAGGTCAGGCCTTTGTCTCCATAGACCGCCAGTACCATCCCGATCCCAACGAAAATACCTCCTATACCCGTGTCAATCTCGGTATGGATATCGAAATTCAGACCAATGTTGATGTTCTCGAGATGGGGCGATATGAGCGAGCGGGTGAGAAGCAGGGTTCTTCCGATGTACTGATCCGCGATTTTGCGCTCGGGTACATCAATAACCAGGCCTACTACAGCAAGAACCCTGATTCTCCGCGACAATATCGCCCCGATGGCTCAGCCTATGGCGAGAATGAGATTGTTCCGTTCATGATCGATAGCCCGTTCTTCGAGTTTGCCTTTGATGAAACCACCAATGAGGTGGTAGGTGTTCGCCTTGGCTTTGGCGAGTCCATGGGCATTCTCTCCGGCAAGATCGAAACGCTGACGGGTAACGTCAATGTCGACATCATCGATCGAGGTGAAGGATTGCGGGAGGCTAACTCCACCGGCAATTTCTTCGATCAGTTGATTGTTCTGCTCACCCCTTTGCTCGAATCCGGCAGTCCACTCGCCACCAAGGCGCAGCTGGTCTATGGCGAGGAAGGTGATCCGCGCATTGGCGAGCTTGATCCCATTCGTGCGGAGTATATCGGTATTCCGAACGGGGAAAAGTTCGTTCTTGAAGGTGCCGCCGGATTCACCCGCTGGTCGCTGAAGAACCTGATTGGCTGGGGATCCAGTTCGGAGATTGAGGTGCCGGATTGTTCCTTCTTCAGCTGTGGTGCTGGTGACATCTATGTCTATGCCCAGGATTGCATGGTGCTGGGCATAGACTCCTGCTTTGATCTGGATATTTACAACAGTTTCCCGATTGGCCAGGTTGAGGAGGTCAATGGTGAGCGGCGAATTACCGGTCCCGCCGATGGTGCGTTTATTTCGTTTCAGACCAAAGATCTGGATTGGCTGAAGGACGTCAAGAAAACCGACATCACGGTAGAGGACTTTATTCGGGCGACGTCCGGCGCATTCTTCAATATCCCCAATGGCGCCACCGAGGTAAACCTGAATGAGGCGTTGTACGGCACGGACCGTTATCGGACTGAGTACATAGACCGTGGTAGGGGGCTGTTCTGATGAGCGGGTTCGGGTTCTGCAACTTCCCCTGCACTGCAATGTTGCCGTTAGTGCTCTTGTGGTCTTTGCCCCTCCAGGCAGAGATGGTGACTCTTAATGAGTCAGAGATGTCCGAGATTGATGGCGTCGGCATAGGCCTGGTTCTCGATAACTTTACCTTCTCCCATGGAACCGATGCGCCAGATGCCAATGGCAATCAGGCCCGTATATTCCGAATCACGGGTATCAAAAGCACAGATGGTCAAGACGTCGATATTACGGTGAATCACTTGTATATCGCGGGTGCGAATTCCGGTTACGGCCAGAATCTGACTCCGGTTAACCTGGGCCGTCTGCTGCATCCCTGGCGAATTGATGTGGTGGATGGCAATACTGTTGGGGTCCGTGATAAGGCGGTGTTAGAAATCGCCGCTCCTGCGATGCTCAGCGCGGCCGAGGGTTACGATTGCCTGGGTGGCTCTGCGGCTGCTGGCAGCGGTACCTGTTCAAGCCGCCCCGCGACTGAATCCTGGATCGGCGAGCGAGCCGATATGGGAATGCAGATGAATGTCGCGGTGGGCAACGACCGCTCTGCCAACCTGAATATACATGCGAAAAGTGCCGTGATTGACGGCAGCTACCTGCGTCTCTGGGGTGATGACGCGCGCCAGCAAATGGCCGGCCAGTTCAAGCTGAACTTCTACTCTCCGGAGCTAACCATCAACGCCTGTACTCAGGATGGCAGCGAGTGTGGCTCCCGCATCACCATGTCCGATTTTGTCCTTCAACTGGCGATCGGTAACGAGCTCCAGCCAGTGTTTTTTGATGTCGACGGTACGGGCAATTTCGTGCTGGAGGTAGATGCTATCGCTGCGCCGGCACCCGGGCAGATTGCCGCAAACGGGCTTCGGGATGGCAGCGATACCGCAACCTGGGACTTCTATGAAGCCTATTACACCAATCCGGAATACCGGAGCAATCTCCGGATTGGCAACTTTGGTGTTGGTGACCGGGATTTTGGCTCCGCCCGCATCGAAGGAATGCTCATTCAGCACCTGGAAATCAGAACCAAGGACTTGGCGCCATGATCCGTCTGACTTGTTGTTCAGCTACCCGGTTTTGCCTGCTCTTTGCGGCCCTGCTTCCCGCCTTGGCGTATTCCGAGATGTCGCCGCTCGGGGACGACGCCCTGGCTGATGTCTCCGGCCAGGGGGGGATCTATCTGTCTGGCGACATCAGCATCAACGAAATGGGAGGTCCGGTTCAGAACAATTACTTTGGCCGGTGTGATGAGGCAGATAAGAAATGCGGTGCTCGCTTTGCCTATCGGCTGAAGCAGGATGGCGGATGGATGGTACTGGATGAAATTCGAGGGATGTTCGCCTTTGAGGGTCTGACCCTGAGGGTGCGTTCGATCGATTCCGGCTTTGGGGGGGATGGTGCACTCTTTGACCGTGATGTGATTGAGCTGGGCTTGCCAAATGTTGTCCGGTTTTCTGACGTACAGTTCAGAATCGCTTCCAGTAGCACGCCACGACCAACTGACCCCGGCTTTCAGCAAACCGACATCTTTGCGGTGGAAATGCAGGGGGACGTGATCATGCAGGGTAACCTTCTGGTTTTTCCGGATGGAACCCCTTAGCCAGGAGGCATCATGACTCGTAAGCTTTCCGGAATCCTGCCCCTGAGTACGGTCGTCCTGGGCCTGGGCAGCTATTCGATGATAACCGCTGCAGATCTCCAGAGCCTTGATGACCGGGCGCTGTCTGAGATACGAGGCCAGAGCCGGATTACCATCGAAACTGACCTGACCATGACCGCAGACAAGCTTTCCTATTACGACGATAACAAAGGCGTCCATCTGGAAGGCATGCGGGTGGGTTCCTCGGAAGTGCCGGGCCAGGGCGCATTTCATCGGACCAGGATCGATATCGGCAGTGATTCTGCGCTGAATCTCGAATACCTGGTAGAAGACCGGCGGGTCGAATTCTCGGACATCCGGCTGGCCGGCGCGCCCGGTGTCAGTATGGGCGGGATTTTCTTTGATCATAGCCTTCAAGGCACCTTGAGCCTGCGCCAGCAGACCGCAGGTGGAACCGGCTATGAATTTGATTCCGCGTACACCATGACGGGAGGCCGTCTGGGCTATAGAACCAACGGTAATTCGGTGTTTCTGGACGATATTACGATGTCCGTTGAGGCCTTGGGAGTAACTCTGGAGCGGGTGGGCCAGACCCTGGAACTGACGGCTCCAAGAGTAACTGGTAGTTGGCAGGTCGGTGCTATTCGATATTCCAGCGATCCTGCGATATATGGCCGTAGCACCAATGGTAACGGTGACCTGCTGCCCAGCTATGGCGGTCTCTCTGGCCAGTACGAACTGTCCTCAACGACCGGTATATCCGCAGGAGGCCGCGCAGGGGAGGGTTTGAGGTTTGATAACGAGACAACCATACATAGCGCGTCTTTCCTCTATCACGATGATGGCCATGCACTCGCCCTGAGAGACATCACTGGTTCCTACCGAATTCAGGACCTTCGTCTGGATGTGGATGAGGATTGGCGCGGCCGACCGGCAGTGGGTTTAACGCTTGGGCGAATGGAAGGCGAGGTTGAGGTCGGAGCCATTGAGATTGGCGCTGCTGGTAAGAGCTTTGGGGCCTTCAACCTGAGCTTTCTGTTGGAAGACCAGGTATTTGGTGGACGCAGCTACACCAATGCGCTTTACCTGCAGGGCGGAGGGCATGCCGATGCCGGTGCCCAGGGTTTGAGGCTGGCTGCCCAGTGGAGTCTCAGGCTTTCTGATCTGAGCTATACCGAGGACGGCAACAGGGTGATTATCAGCGGCCTTCAGTCCTGGGGGCAGGGTGATATTATCGTGAACGTTACCCGTGACGGTATTCAGGGGGGAACCCGATTCTATGACGGCTTGAGAATTGGTTTTGAGGGGCTTGAGGCCGGTTACCGTATTAATGGGATGCGCGTTGGCAGTGATGATGCGCCATTGCAGGGTGGCACAGAATTGTTGTTGGCGCTCGGCATCTATCCCGCCTACGACTTTACGCTGGACGGCCATATGACGCTCGGAGCCGGTGGCGCTTCCGGTGAGGGCCTGACGATTAATTCGGATATTCACATTCGTGACGGTCGTGCTGCAGTGATTGCCGCTCCTTATGACGAAGGTAACGGTGAGCAGCCCCAGAAAGGTCTCTGGCTGACCGATATGACCTATGATGGTCATGTTCGTAACATGACTCTGGATGTTACCGATGAAGGATTGGCGCTGGCAACGGAAGAGTCCTGGAGCACCATGGATATCGGCAATGTCCGGATCGGTAATGGTGTCGATGGAGAGAGCCTTGGGCGTTTGAAGATCCAGCGTTTTGAACAGGGGAGCACGACGTTGATCAAGCCTGGTGGTGCCGGCAACGTCTGTGTGGGTGGCGCTGGTGCTTCGGCCTCGGCCTGTTCGGCATCGGGCGGTGAGTGGGAAATGCGGGGCGAGGAAGGTGTCACGATCGAGATGAAGAACATCCTCGCCCGTGCTCAGAGCAGCGAGAAGCGGAATTCGCTGTTGTGGGAAACCAATCGGACCGTCGATGGCCAGGGGCGGGCCGTGAATGGTTCCGGAACCCGCCTGGTTCTGGACAATATTTACACGAGTGACGGTGGTGATTTCGATGGTGATGGCTTCGACGACAATACCTACGGTATTCAAACCGACCTATCCGTTGACGTATACCAGACCCGAGTCGTGAAGAAAGAAAATGGAGCGGACTCGCTGGGGGTGAATGGCGCCCGTGGAGACGAAAAGATTATGGATGCCTCGGCCCCCCAGGGTTATCGGTATGTGTCCTCTCCTTCGGAGGCTGATCGCCTGAACCGTCCACTGGGATTCGCGGTCAAGGCGGAAACCCGTTTCAAGGAACTGACCATAAATAATATCGATCTGGTTCATCCTGTAGGTGGCGCCCAGACCGCCGTGTTCGGCGCCGTGCTGCAGAACGTGAATATTCGCGCAAACCTGACCGCGACACCTATCCCCTGACGTCGCGACCGGTAAAGGGGCAAGGCCAGTGCTGCCCCTTTGCTTTTCAATCCCCTCCTGTTGTTTAATCCGGGCTTGTTTATTCCCCGTCTGGAAGCTCATTGATGAAATCCAATGCATTGCTGTCCCTGCTCAGTGATCGTGAAATCCATTCCGGTGAATCGCTGGCCCAGAAGCTGGGCGTTTCCCGGACGGCGGTGTGGAAGCATATCCGCAAGGCTATCGCCGACGGAACTGACATACGGACCATTCGCGGGCAGGGTTACCAGCTGGTGTCCGCACTGGACCTGCTTGACCGTGACATCATTCTTGGTCAGCTCAATGCTTCGGTTCGAGAGCGGATACAGTTCGCTGTTCTGGATGAAGTGGATTCCACAAACGCCGAGGTTGCGCGCCTACTGACGTCGGCGCCACTCCCGGTGGTGTTATCTGACTGTCAGACGTCCGGCCGTGGTCGAAGAGGTCGGAACTGGGCCAGCCCCAAGGGCCAGAACCTCTACCTGAGCCTTGGGTTGTCGATAAAAGGTGGGTTCTCGGCCCTGGATGGCCTCAGTCTGGCCCTGGGCGTTGCCGTCGCCAATGCCATTGAGCAGGTAGGGGGCGGTGAGGTAGGGCTCAAGTGGCCCAATGACCTGTTTGCCCAGGGCCAGAAATTTGGTGGGATCCTGGTAGAAATCCAGGGCGAACTCCAGGAAGGTTGTGTTCAGGTGATCGCAGGAATCGGTATCAACGTGCATATGACTCAAGCTGAAGACGTTGATCAGCCCTGGACGAGCCTGGACAAGCGTTGGCCAGACCAGGCCTGGGTCCGCAACCAACTCGCTGCCGGGATGATTACTCACATTCTGGCAGCAGTGACGGAATTTGAGGCTGGTGGCTTCCGGCAATTCCGGGAGCGCTGGCAGCGCCGTGACATCTTTAGCGGCCTGCCCCTCGTCACCCGTGAAGGTGAATTAAAGGGCCTGGGAGGCGGTATCGACGAAACCGGAAACTACCTCCTGAAAACAGCAGAGGGCGAAATACCGGTGCGGGCGGGCGATATCAGTTTGCGGGTGTCTGAATGATTCTGTTGATTGACGCTGGTAATACCCGCCTGAAATGGCGACTGACTGGAACAGGCGGCCCTCTTGAAGGGGCAGCGGTCATGGCAGATGCTGAGCCCCTGACAGGACTTTCAGGGTACTGGTCTGACATCGAAAGAATTCTGGTGTCGACGGTGGCCTCGGAAAGCGCCCGCGCGCAACTTCATGAACTGTTGCTTGCCCGGGCCAAGGTGCCTGTTGAATATTGCTGGGCTGAGTCGACGCGCGATGGCCTGTCCAATTCCTATGGGGATGTGTCGCGCATGGGGGCTGATCGATGGCATGCCATGCTGGCAGGCTGGGTCAGGTGTAAGGCTTCTTTCGCCGTTGTCGATGCTGGTAGCGCCGTCACCGTGGACTATGTGAATGCCAGCGGGCGACACCTCGGTGGCTACATTCTTCCTGGGCTCCAGATGATGCGCCGTAGTCTGAAAGTGGATGCGGCACGAATTGGATTTGAGCAGAGTGAGCAACTCGCCACCCGCCCGGGACAATCGACCGGCGAATGCGTCAACCACGGTCTGGCCTGGCTCACCGAGGCCCTTGTCCAGGGGATTCATCGCGATGCAAAAGCCTTTGGACTCTCTGCGATCTATCTGACCGGTGGCGATGCCCGGCGTTTGCAGGCCCTTGGTCTTGAGGCAAACGTAGTTGAGGGTATGGTGCTTGACGGTCTTGAGCGAATCGCCAGGGCGGGCGTTCTGTGATGAAGTGGCTGGCGTTTCTGTTGGCAGCTCTCAATCTGGCCGTTTGGTTTGTGCCGGCCTGGATCGAGCCATCCCGTTATGTTGGCGTTTCATCTGGAACCCTGCCACGTGTCTCCAGTCTGAAAGTGGCTTCCGAGACCATGGAGAGCCTCTCCCGGGAAGAGAGTTGTCTACGGATAACGCTCGGAATGTTTGATGCGAGGGATGACGCCGAGAATGTGGCGGCCGGTCTCAAGCATAGAGTCGGCATTGTTGAGGTTGAGAAGGAGTTACCGCCCCTGCATTGGGTATTGATTCCTCCGCAGCCGCCGGAAGCCGCGCGAGCCCAGTTCCGTGAGCTCTATCTTCAGGGCGTGGAATCGTACATTGTTTCCCGTGGAGAGTACCGTAACGCCATTTCCCTGGGGCTGTTCGAATCCCTTGAGGCTGCGCAATCGGTAATGGCAGAAAAAAAACAGGCAAATCTGAATGTAGTGCTGGCCAAGTTCCCTCGAAATCGTTTAGGATACGCGCTCGTTTTTGAGGTTGAATCCATGGCAGAAAGTGAATGGGTTCAAGCGGTTGAAGCGGAAACCGGTTACGAGTTCGATTTCGTTGAAAGCAATGCTTGTGAAGGTGTTGCAAGGCCGGAAAAAAATCCGTAGTATACCGCCCTCGCTGAACAGGCGAATGTGAGCTGGCGTAGCTCAGTTGGTAGAGCAGCTGACTTGTAATCAGCAGGTCGGGGGTTCGATTCCGTCCGCCAGCTCCACTTTAAGTTTTAAGCAGGTTCGCTTTTGCGGATTTGTTCGGGAGGGGTTCCCGAGTGGCCAAAGGGATCAGACTGTAAATCTGACGCGAAAGCTTCGCAGGTTCGAATCCTGCCCCCTCCACCACTAATTGCTCGCGGGCATCGTATAGTGGCTATTACCTCAGCCTTCCAAGCTGATGACGCGGGTTCGATTCCCGCTGCCCGCTCCAATTTGGTTTCAATGCTCATGTAGCTCAGTCGGTAGAGCACATCCTTGGTAAGGATGAGGTCACCGGTTCAATTCCGGTCATGAGCTCCATTTTTTATCCGGTCAACGTTGCGATCCTGGTTGATTAGGGAGATTGGTCGAAATGTCTAAAGCAAAGTTTGAGCGTAACAAGCCGCACGTAAACGTGGGCACCATCGGTCACGTTGACCATGGTAAGACCACTCTGACAGCCGCCCTGACTCGTGTGTGTCACGAAGTTTGGGGCACTGGCGAGAGCCGTGCTTTCGATCAGATCGATAACGCACCGGAAGAGCGTGCGCGTGGTATTACCATCGCGACCTCTCACGTAGAGTACGATTCTCCGACCCGTCACTACGCCCACGTAGACTGCCCGGGCCACGCTGACTATGTGAAGAACATGATCACTGGTGCGGCACAGATGGACGGCGCGATCCTGGTTTGCTCCGCAGCTGACGGCCCCATGCCGCAGACTCGTGAGCACATCCTGCTGTCCCGTCAGGTTGGCGTTCCTTTCATTGTCGTGTTCCTGAACAAGGCCGACATGGTAGACGACGAGGAGCTGCTGGAGCTGGTTGAGATGGAAGTTCGTGACCTGCTGAGCCAGTACGACTTCCCGGGTGACGACACTCCGATCATCACCGGTTCTGCCCTGATGGCGCTGGAAGGCAAAGACGACAACGAAATGGGTACTACCGCTGTCAAGAAGCTGGTAGAAGCCCTGGACGACTACATCCCTGAGCCGGAGCGTGCGATCGATCAGCCGTTCCTGATGCCGATCGAGGACGTATTCTCCATCTCCGGTCGTGGTACCGTAGTAACTGGCCGTGTTGAGCGTGGCATCATCAAGGTTGGTGACGAAGTGGAAATCGTGGGTATCCGCGACACCACCAAGACCACCTGTACCGGTGTTGAGATGTTCCGCAAGCTGCTGGACGAAGGTCGTGCCGGCGAGAACGTTGGTGTTCTGCTGCGTGGTACCAAGCGTGACGACGTTGAGCGTGGTCAGGTTCTGTGTGTGCCGGGCTCCATCAAGCCGCACACCAAGTTCGAGTGTGAAGTGTACGTACTGTCCAAAGAAGAAGGTGGTCGTCATACTCCGTTCTTCAAGGGCTACCGTCCGCAGTTCTACTTCCGGACCACTGACGTGACCGGTTCTTGCGAACTGCCGGAAGGCGTAGAAATGGTAATGCCGGGTGACAACGTGAAAATGACCGTCACCCTGATCGCTCCGATCGCCATGGAAGATGGCCTGCGCTTCGCGATTCGCGAAGGTGGTCGTACCGTTGGTGCCGGCGTGGTCGCCAAGATCATCGAGTAACCTTCGGGTTACTCGTTTGTTGTTGCGCTGAGTTGTTTCGGTGCAGGCCAGTAGCTCAATTGGCAGAGCAGCGGTCTCCAAAACCGCAGGTTGGGGGTTCGATTCCCTCCTGGCCTGCCATTTTTCAACATCCGGATACATAAGCTGATTCCTATGGAGTCAAAAGCCGTTCAGTCGACCAGCCGTTTCGATGCTCTGAAATGGCTGGTTGTTTTTGTTCTGATTGCCGTTGGTGTGGTTGGTAATCAGTATTTCAGTGCCGAGTCTGTGCTGTATCGGGTTCTGGCTCTTGTTGGGCTGGGTCTTGTTGCTGCATTTGTTGCGCTGCAGACCGAGCGTGGCCGTCGTTTTGCCACCCTGTTGAAGGAAGCACGCGTAGAGATCCGGAAAGTCGTCTGGCCCACCAGGCCTGAGCTGGTTCAGACCACGATTATTGTTGTGGTGTTTGTTCTGGTTGTGGCTCTGATCTTGTGGGGTATGGATTCGCTGATCAGCTGGCTGGTCGCCGGCTTCATCGGCTAACGGGAGTGGGCAATGGCTAAACGCTGGTACGTCGTTCATGCGTATTCTGGCTTTGAAAAGCACGTAATGCGCACTCTGAAGGAGCGTGTGGCGCTCGAAGGCATGGAAGACAAGTTTGGCGAGATCCTGGTTCCGACCGAGGAAGTCGTCGAAATGCGCGATGGCAAGAAGCGCAAGAGCGAGCGCAAGTTCTATCCCGGGTACGTATTGGTCCAGATGGAAATGGATGATGCCTCATGGCATCTTGTCAAGAATACTCCTCGGGTACTCGGCTTCATTGGTGGTACCAAGGACAAGCCGGCACCCATTACCGAACGCGAGGCTGAGGCAATCCTGCGTCGTGTAGAAAGCGGTGCTGACAAGCCCAAGCCGAAGACATTGTTCGAGCCGGGTGAGATTGTACGCGTTGTTGAAGGTCCGTTTGCAGACTTCAATGGCGTTGTTGAGGAAGTCGACTACGAGAAGAGTCGAGTTAAGGTTGCGGTCCTGATCTTTGGCCGTTCAACTCCGGTAGAGCTGGAGTTTGGTCAGGTCGAGAAAGACTGAGCGTAGCCTGAAAACCTGAGAGCTCGCGCGCCACGGCGACGCGGGCTTTTTGTGTCTGCTGAAGGCAGTTATATAAACGGGGAGCCGAGAGGCGTCAGAACCCACAGGAGAACTATCATGGCAAAGAAAATTGAAGCCTATATCAAGCTTCAGGTTGCTGCCGGTCAGGCCAACCCGAGTCCCCCCGTTGGTCCGGCCCTGGGTCAGCGCGGCGTAAACATCATGGAATTCTGTAAGGCCTTTAATGCCAAGACTCAAGGCATGGAGCCGGGCTTGCCGATTCCGACTGTCATCACCGTATACAGTGATCGCAGCTTTACCTTTGTTACCAAGACCCCGCCGGCGCCGGTGCTGCTGAAAAAAGCGGCTGGCATCAAGAGCGGTTCCGGTCGTCCGAACACGGACAAAGTGGGTACGGTAACCCGTGCTCAGCTGGAAGAAATTGCCAAGACCAAAGAGCCGGATCTGACTGCTGCCGACATGGAAGCAGCGGTTCGTACCATTGCCGGAACTGCCCGCAGCATGGGCCTGAACGTGGAGGGTCTGTAAGATGGCAAAGCTGAGCAAGCGTCAGAAGCTGATTCGTGAAAAAGTAGACTCTACCCGTGCCTACACCGTTGATGAGGCGGTAGCACTGTTGGCCGAGCTGGGCCAGAACGTCAAGTTCAAAGAGTCTGTAGACGTGGCCGTTAACCTTGGTGTTGATGCGCGTAAATCTGACCAGGTCGTACGTAGCAGCACTGTTCTGCCGCACGGTACTGGCAAGACTGTTCGTGTAGCTGTGTTCACTCAGGGTGCCAATGCCGAGAAAGCCACTGCTGCCGGTGCAGACGTGGTAGGTATGGATGATCTGGCTGACGAAGTGAAAAAAGGCAATATGGACTTCGACGTGGTTATTGCCACTCCGGATGCCATGCGTGTGGTTGGTCAGCTGGGCCAGATCCTTGGTCCGCGCGGCCTGATGCCGAACCCGAAGGTTGGTACTGTAACTGCAGACGTTGAGACTGCGGTCAAGAACGCCAAAGCCGGCCAGGTTCGCTACCGTACTGATAAAAACGGCATTATCCACGCTCCGCTGGGTAACGTTGAATTCTCTGCGCAGAACATCAAGGAAAACCTTGAAGCTCTGGTGGCAGATCTGAAAAAGGCCAAGCCTGCATCGTCGAAGGGTGTGTATCTGAAGAAGATCACCATCTCTTCCACGATGGGTCCTGGCCTGACTATCGATCAGGGTACTCTGAGCATCTGAGGCTCTGAGCGGTAGTTACTTTGTAGTCTGGGCGGAAGCCAAGGCTGTCAAAGACCGCAGGCCCCCGCAGCGCCCTCTTGAAGGGCGCCTCAAGGGTTAAAGCAACGCCTGCGCAGACGGTGTGACGACGTTCTCTCTGAACCCAAACACCGTTAGGCGTCCCGCGAGGGACATAGATGGGTTTGCTGGCATAAGCCGGCGAAATCGAGGAGAAAACCAGTGGCAATTAGACTCGAAGACAAGAAAGCGATCGTCGCTGAAGTCAACGAGACTGCTGGTACTGCTCTGTCTGTGGTTTTGGCTGACTACCGTGGTGTCACCTCCGGTGACATGACGGCGCTGCGTGCCAAGGCTCGTGCCGAAAACGTGCGTCTGAAGGTTGTTCGTAACAACCTGGCAAAGATCGCGATTCGTGGTACCGAGTTCGAGTGCATTGATCCGGCGCTGGTTGGTCCGACCATTCTGGCTTTCTCAATGGAAGATCCGGGTGCCGCTGCGCGCCTGCTGAAGGATTTTGCCAAAGAGAAAGAGGCGTTCGAAATCAAGGGTCTGGCTGTCGGCGGTGAGCTGATGGGTGCAGAACAGATTGATCGCCTGGCTACGCTGCCGACGCTGCACGAAGCGTTGACCAAGCTGGCCATTGTTACACAGGCACCAGTTACCAAGCTTGCACGTACCCTGAACGATATTCCGGGCAGGATCACACGTGTTGTAGCTGCAGTCCGAGACCAGAAGCAAGACGCTGCTTGATTCTGTTGAACACCATTTTTTACATTTTTGGGAGAAAGTCATGGCTCTGTCTAAAGACGATATTTTGAATGCAATTGCTGAAATGAGCGTAATGGAAGTTGTTGAGCTCGTAGAAGCAATGGAAGAGAAGTTTAACGTTTCTGCTGCTGCCGCTGTTGCTGCCGCTCCGGCTGCTGCCGCTGCTGGCGAAGCCGCCGAAGAGAAGACCGAGTTCGACGTAGTTCTGACCGGCGCTGGCGAGAAGAAAGTAAACGTTATCAAGGCCGTTCGTGAACTGACTGGCCTGGGCCTGAAAGAAGCCAAGGAAATGGTTGACGGCGCACCTTCTACTGTTAAGGAAGGCGCAAGCAAGGACGAGGCTGAAGAAGCCAAGAAGAAGCTTGAGGAAGCAGGCGCTTCTGTTGAGCTCAAGTAAGAGTCGGCTGTTGATCGACACCGTGCGTTAAGCATGGACGGGCTGGTGGCTTCGTGCCACCGGCCTTTTTCTGTTGTATATGCTATAGAGTCTGGTGTGCAATTGCAGGTTGATGTCAGATCTATAACCTACAGCCAGAGTCTTGTTCAAGACGGCGCGATAAGCCGAGCAACTCGGCCCCGAAGCAGAACATTTGATTGCTTCTTGATACCAGGTATCAGGTCTAAAGCTGGGGAATGCAGATGACTTACTCCTACACTGAGAAAAAGCGGATTCGCAAAGACTTTAGTAAATTGCCTTCCGTGATGGAAGTCCCCTATTTGCTGTCTATTCAGCTGGATTCGTTCCGGGACTACCTCCAAATGGAAACTGCGCCTGAAGACCGCCGGGAAACTGGTCTTCATGCAGCATTCAAATCCGTATTCCCGATCGTCAGTTATTCTGGCAACGCCGCGCTCGAGTATGTGAGCTACCGAATCGGCGAGCCAGTCTTTGACGTCAAGGAATGTCAGCTCAGGGGCGTAACTTACGCCGCGCCGCTACGGGTGAAGGTCCGCCTGATCATTTATGATAAGGAATCGTCCAACAAGGCGATCAAGGACATCAAAGAGCAAGAAGTCTACATGGGCGAAATGCCCCTGATGACCGAGAACGGTACCTTTGTTGTTAACGGTACCGAGCGTGTTATCGTTTCCCAGCTCCACCGTTCACCTGGTGTGTTCTTCGATCACGACAAGGGTAAGACCCATTCCTCCGGCAAGCTGTTGTACTCAGCCCGGGTGATTCCTTACCGTGGCTCCTGGCTGGACTTCGAGTTCGATCCGAAGGACGCCGTGTTCGTTCGTATCGACCGCCGTCGTAAGCTGCCGGCCTCCATTCTGTTGCGTGGTCTGGGCTACACCTCTGAGCAAATGCTCGAGATGTTCTTCGAAACCAGTAAGTTCAGCCTGGGCGCGGAAGTGTGCAAGCTGGAGCTGGTGCCAAGCCGTCTGCGTGGCGATATCGCAACCTTCGACATCAAAGACAATGACGGTAACGTAATTGTTGAAGAAGGCCGCCGGATCACTGCCCGTCACATCAAGCAGCTGGAAAAAGCCGGTATCACCGAGCTGGAAGTGCCGACCGAGTATCTCTACGGTCGTGTCCTGGCCAAGGACATGATCGATCAGTCTACCGGCGAAGTGCTGGTAGAATGCAACACCGAACTGACCGAGGAAGTGGTTACCAAGATCCTTGATGCCGGTGTTAAAGACATTGAAACCCTGTACACCAACGACCTGGATTGCGGTCCGTTCATGTCGGATACCCTGCGTATCGACCCGACCCGCACCCCGCTCGAAGCGTTGGTGGAAATCTACCGCATGATGCGCCCGGGCGAGCCGCCTACCAAGGAATCTGCGGAGAATCTGTTTAACAACCTGTTCTTCTCCGAAGAGCGTTACGATCTGTCCGCCGTTGGCCGGATGAAGTTGAATCGTCGCCTGGGCCGGGAAGAAAGCACCGGCGAAGGCACGCTGACGCACGACGATATCATCGACGTACTGAAGACTCTGATTGCCATTCGTAACGGCCAGGGCCAGGTGGATGACATTGATAACCTGGGCAACCGTCGTGTGCGTTGCGTGGGTGAAATGGCCGAAAACCAGTTCCGTGTTGGTCTGGTGCGTGTTGAACGTGCGGTTCGTGAGCGTCTGAGTCTCGCCGAAAGCGAAGGCCTGATGCCGCAGGACCTGATCAACGCCAAGCCGGTTGCGGCCGCTGTGAAAGAGTTCTTTGGCTCCAGTCAGCTGTCCCAGTTCATGGATCAGAACAACCCGTTGTCCGAGGTTACCCACAAGCGTCGTATTTCCGCGTTGGGCCCAGGTGGTCTGACCCGTGAACGCGCTGGCTTCGAAGTCCGTGACGTACATCCGACCCACTACGGCCGCGTGTGCCCGATCGAAACTCCGGAAGGCCCGAACATCGGTCTGATCAACTCGCTGGCAACCTACGCCCGGTCCAATTCCTACGGCTTCCTTGAGAGTCCGTACCGGAAGGTGGTTGATGGTGTGGTGACCGACGAGGTGGTTTACCTCTCTGCGATTGAAGAGAGCAACTACGTGATCGCCCAGGCCAGCGCCGCTACCGATGAAGGCAAGCGTCTGACTGACGAGCTGGTTACGGTGCGTCACCAGAACGAATTTACTGTAGCGCCTCCGGAAGCGGTTAACTTCATGGACGTATCTCCGCGCCAGGTTGTATCGGTCGCGGCGTCTCTGATCCCGTTCCTGGAGCACGACGATGCCAACCGGGCCCTGATGGGTGCGAACATGCAGCGTCAGGCGGTGCCGACCTTGAAGTCGCAGGTGCCTTTGGTGGGTACCGGTGTTGAGCGCACGGTGGCTCAGGACTCTGGCGTGTGTGTAACCGCGCGTCGCGGTGGTGTGATCGAAAGCGTGGATGCGGCCCGTATCGTGGTTCGCGTCAACAACGAAGAAACCGAAGCCGGTGATGCAGGTGTGGATATCTATAACCTCACCAAGTACACCCGCTCCAACCAGAACACCTGTATCAACCAGCGTTCTATCGTGCGTCAGGGTGACGTGATTGCCCGTGGCGATGTGTTGGCGGATGGTCCTTCTGTGGATCTGGGTGAGCTGGCTCTGGGTCAGAACATGCGCATCGCGTTCATGCCCTGGAACGGTTACAACTTTGAGGATTCCATTCTCATCTCCGAGAAAGTGGTTCAGGAAGACCGTCTGACCACCATCCACATTCAGGAACTGACCTGTGTGGCTCGTGATACCAAGCTGGGCAGCGAAGAAATCACCGCAGATATTCCGAACGTGGGTGAAAGCGCACTGTCCAAGCTGGATGAGTCTGGCATTGTCTACATCGGCGCTGAAGTGGGTCCCGGCGACATTCTGGTTGGTAAGGTAACGCCGAAAGGCGAAACCCAGCTGACCCCGGAAGAGAAGCTTCTGCGTGCCATCTTTGGTGAAAAAGCGTCTGACGTTAAGGACACATCTCAGCGTGTGCCGACCGGTACCCGTGGTACGGTCATTGACGTTCAGGTCTTCACCCGTGACGGTATCGAGAAAGATGCCCGAGCGTTTTCGATCGAGAAAGAGCAGCTGGACAAGTACCGTAAGGACCTGAAAGACGAGTACCGCATTGTTGAAGGTGCGACGTTCGAGCGTCTGATGGCCGCTCTGAAAGGTCAGGAAGTGATCAGTGGTCCTGGCCTGAAAAAGGGTGCGAAGCTGGAAGAAGCCTACCTGGCGGAACTGCCGCGAGCCGACTGGTTCAAGCTGCGCATGAAAGACGAAGCTTTGAACGAGTTGCTGGAGAAATCCGAGCAGGGCCTCGAGGATCGCAAGAAAGAGCACGAAGCTCGCTTTGACGACAAGAAGGGCAAGCTTCAGCAGGGCGACGATCTGGCTCCTGGCGTACTCAAGATTGTTAAGGTTTACCTGGCAATCAAGCGTCGTATTCAGCCGGGCGACAAGATGGCTGGCCGTCATGGTAACAAGGGTGTTATCTCTGCGGTTATGCCGATTGAAGACATGCCCTACGACGAGTTTGGCAATACCGTCGATATCGTTCTGAACCCGCTCGGTGTACCGTCGCGGATGAACGTTGGTCAGGTGCTTGAGACTCACCTGGGTGCTGCGGCGAAAGGCCTGGGTGAACGGATCAGTCGTATGCTGGACGAGCAGCGCAAGGTAGCTGAGCTTCGTAAGTTGCTGGACGAGATCTACAATCACTCGGACGAAGTGTTCAAGGTTGACCTTGATAGTCTGACTGACAAAGAGATTTTCGAGCTGTGCAACAACCTGCGTGGTGGCGTTCCCATGGCAACACCGGTCTTCGATGGTGCCAAGGAAGCTGAGGTGAAGAGAATGCTTGAGTTGGCTGGCCTGGATACTACCGGTCAGACCAAGCTCTATGACGGCCGTACCGGCGATGCGTTTGATCGTCCGGTAACTGTTGGCTATATGTACATTCTCAAGCTGAACCACCTGATCGACGACAAGATGCACGCTCGTTCTACCGGCTCTTACAGCCTGGTTACCCAGCAGCCGCTGGGTGGTAAGGCTCAGTTCGGTGGTCAGCGCTTCGGTGAGATGGAAGTCTGGGCTCTGGAGGCATACGGTGCCGCCTATACCCTGCAGGAAATGCTCACCGTCAAGTCTGACGACGTAAACGGTCGGACCAAGATGTACAAGAACATTGTCGATGGCGATCATCGTATGGAGCCGGGCATGCCTGAATCCTTCAACGTTCTTGTCAAGGAAATCCGCTCGTTGGGTATCGACATCGAGCTGGAATCCGAGTGAGCCGAATTGTTTTTGGCAGCGTGAGCGGGCACTCCGTGTGCCCGCCCGAGATTAACGCCATCCGGAGCTTTAACTGATGAAAGATTTGCTGAATCTTCTCAAGAGCCAGAATCAGAGCAAGGAATTCGACGCCATCCGCATTGGTCTGGCGTCGCCTGACATGATTCGTTCCTGGTCTTTTGGCGAAGTAAAAAAGCCTGAGACCATTAACTACCGTACCTTCAAGCCGGAGCGTGACGGTCTTTTCTGTGCCAAGATCTTCGGCCCGATCAAGGACTACGAGTGTCTGTGCGGAAAATACAAGCGCCTCAAGCACCGCGGTGTCATTTGCGAAAAGTGTGGTGTCGAGGTTGCCCTGGCGAGCGTTCGCCGTGAGCGCATGGGCCATATTGAGCTGGCCAGCCCGGTCGCCCATATCTGGTTCCTGAAGTCGCTGCCGTCCCGCATCGGTCTGATGCTGGACATGACCCTGCGTGATATCGAGCGGGTTCTTTACTTCGAGAGCTTTATTGTTATCGATCCGGGCATGACCACTCTGGAGAAGGGCCAACTGCTGAACGATGAGCAGTATTACGAAGCCCTGGAAGAGTTTGGTGACGAGTTCGACGCCCGCATGGGTGCGGAAGCCGTCAAGCAATTGCTGGAAGACATCGATCTGCAGGCCGAAGTTGACGCGCTGCGCGAAGAAATTCCGCAGACCAACTCCGAGACCAAGATCAAGAAATTCAGCAAGCGCCTGAAAATTCTGGAAGCGTTCCTGTATTCCGGTAACAAGCCGGGCGACATGGTCATGACCGTGCTGCCGGTTCTTCCGCCGGACCTGCGCCCGCTGGTTCCGCTGGATGGTGGCCGTTTTGCCACTTCCGACCTGAACGACCTGTACCGTCGGGTGATCAACCGGAACAACCGCCTCAAGCGCCTTTTGGAGCTGAATGCTCCGGACATCATCGTGCGTAACGAGAAGCGGATGCTGCAGGAAGCTGTGGATGCCCTGCTGGACAATGGCCGTCGTGGCCGTGCTATCACCGGCACCAACAAGCGCCCGCTGAAGTCCCTGGCTGACATGATCAAAGGTAAGCAGGGTCGTTTCCGTCAGAACCTGCTGGGTAAGCGTGTCGACTACTCCGGCCGTTCCGTCATCGTGGTTGGTCCGTACCTGCGCCTGCATCAGTGCGGTCTGCCCAAGAAGATGGCCCTGGAGCTGTTCAAGCCGTTTATTTTCTCCAAGCTTGAGCACCGCGGGCTGGCGACCACGATCAAGGCCGCCAAGAAGATGGTCGAGCGCGAGGAAGGCGTGGTCTGGGATATCCTGGACGAGGTCATCCGTGAGCACCCGATCCTGCTGAACCGTGCGCCGACCCTGCACCGTCTCGGTATCCAGGCGTTTGAACCGGTTCTCATCGAAGGTAAAGCGATTCAGCTGCACCCGCTGGTGTGTGCGGCCTACAACGCCGACTTCGACGGTGACCAGATGGCGGTACACGTACCGCTGACTCTGGAAGCCCAGCTCGAAGCCCGCGCGTTGATGATGTCCACCAACAACGTGTTGTCGCCCGCCAACGGCGAACCCATCATCGTACCGTCTCAGGACGTGGTACTGGGGCTGTACTACATGACCCGTGAGCGCCACGCCGCTCTGGGTGAAGGTATGGTCTTTGCTGACGTCAAGGAAGCCCATCGCGCCTACGGTGCCGGTCAGGTTGACCTGCAGGCGAAGGTGAAGGTCCGGGTCAAGGAAGTTGCGGTTGACGAAGACGGTAATCGTACCGAGAGCTTCCGCATTGTCGATACCACCGTTGGTCGCGCTCTGCTTTACGATATCGTGCCGGACGGCCTGCCGTTCGAGATCGTCAACAAGCCGATGGTGAAGAAGGCGATTTCCAACCTGATCAACACCTGTTACCGGGATGCTGGTCTGAAAGACACGGTCATCTTCGCTGACCAGTTGATGTACATGGGTTACCACTACGCAACCCGTTCCGGTATCTCGATCGGCTTTAACGATTTCGAGATTCCGCCGGAGAAGTACGAGCTGGTGGATGCGGCTTCCGACGAAGTAAAAGACATCGAAAACCAGTACGCATCCGGTCTTCTGACCCAGGGTGAGAAATACAACAAGGTGATCGACATCTGGTCCCGTGCCAACGACAAAGTGTCCAAGGCAATGATGGAGCGTCTGTCCAAAGAGCAGGTTATTGGCCCTGATGGCCAGCCAGTGAAGGGCGAAGACGGTGAAGACCTGATGCAGGAGTCCTTCAACTCCGTCTACATGATGGCCGATTCCGGTGCGCGGGGTTCCGCCGCCCAGATCCGTCAGCTGTCCGGTATGCGTGGTCTGATGGCCAAGCCGGATGGTTCCATCATCGAAACGCCGATTACGGCTAACTTCCGTGAAGGTCTGAACGTACTCCAGTACTTCATCTCGACTCACGGTGCTCGTAAAGGTCTGGCAGATACTGCACTGAAGACCGCGAACTCCGGTTACCTGACCCGCCGTCTGGTTGACGTGTCTCAGGATCTGGTGGTGACCGAGGAAGACTGTGGTACCGATGAAGGCCTGCTGATGACGCCGCACATCGAAGGCGGCGACGTGGTTGTGCCGCTGGGCGACCGGGTTCTGGGTCGTGTGACGGCTCGTGATGTGTTCACGCCGACTGACAAGGACAACGCTGTTGTTCCTGCGGGCACGCTGCTCGACGAAAAGACTGTCGAAATGGTTGAGCGCGCGGGTGTAGACGAAATCTGGGTACGCTCTGCGATTACCTGTGAGACCCGTCACGGCATCTGTTCCAAGTGTTACGGCCGTGATCTGGCCCGTGGCCACCAGGTGAACGTGGGCGAAGCGGTAGGTGTTATCGCAGCCCAGTCCATCGGTGAGCCGGGTACCCAGCTGACCATGCGTACCTTCCACATTGGTGGTGCCGCGAGCCGGGCGTCTGCGGTTGATAATATCCAGGTGAAGCATGGTGGTACGGTACGCCTGCACAACCTGAAGTCGATCGAGAAAACCGACGGTTCGCTGGTGGTGGTGTCCCGTTCCTCCGCGCTGGCCATTGCCGATGAGCAGGGTCGTGAGCGCGAGTGGTACAAGCTGCCGTACGGTGCCGTGCTGTCTGTGAAGAACGGTGATCAGGTAGAAGCCGGTGTTGTGGTTGCCAAGTGGGATCCGCACACGCACCCGATCATCGCGGAAGCGAAGGGCACCGCCAAGTTCGTCAACATGGAAGAGGGCATTACTGTCCGTACCCAGGCTGACGAGCTGACCGGTCTGTCCACGATGGAAGTGATTGACCCGAAAGAGCGTCCGGCTGCGGGTAAGGACATTCGTCCGGCCATTCAGCTGGTCGACGACTCGGGAGAGGAAGTGGAGCTGCCCGGGGGCGGTACCGCGATCTTCTTCCTGCCGGCTAACGCTCTGGTAACCATGGCGAATGGCGCCAAGATCGAGCTGGGTGATGTGGTCGCCCGTATTCCGCAGGAAAGCTCGAAGACCCGGGACATCACCGGTGGTCTGCCTCGGGTTGCCGACCTGTTCGAGGCCCGTCGTCCGAAAGAGTCCGCGATCCTCGCGGAGATCAGTGGCGTGGTTTCCTTCGGTAAAGAGACCAAAGGCAAGAAGCGCCTGGTGATCACGCCGAAGGATGACGATGCCTATGAGGTTCTGATTCCGAAGCATCGCCAGCTCAACGTGTTCGAAGGTGAAACCGTTGAAAAGGGTGAGGTGATCTCGGATGGTCCGTCGAACCCGCACGACATCCTGCGTCTGCTGGGTGTGGTCGAGCTGGCCAAGTACATCACCAACGAAATCCAGGACGTTTACCGTCTGCAGGGCGTTGTCATCAACGATAAACATATCGAGGTTATCGTTCGCCAGATGCTGCGCAAGGTCGAAATCACCGATCCGGGTGATACCACGCTGCTGTCGGGCGACCAGGTAGAAATTACCCAGGTGATGGAAGAGAACGAGAAGGCGAATGCGGCAGACAAAAAGCCTGCACGCTTCGAGCGTCTGCTGCTTGGTATCACCAAGGCATCGCTGGCGACCGAGTCCTTCATCTCTGCGGCCTCGTTCCAGGAAACCACCCGGGTTCTGACCGAGGGTGCGGTGACTGGCAAACGGGACTACCTGCGCGGCCTGAAGGAAAACGTGGTGGTAGGACGTCTGATACCGGCGGGTACGGGTCTTGCCTATCACAACGAGCGCCGTCGCAAGCGTGACCTGGAAGAGCAGGGCGTGACTGCGGCCGATGTCGAAGAAGCTCTGAGCGCCGAACTTAACCGCGAAAGCTGAGTTCACGCGCGCCACCCTCGGGGTAGATACCTACCTTCAGGGTGGTTAAAAAGAGATCAGTCATCTTGACTGACTCGGGGCGCAAGCTTAAACTTGCGTCCCTTAAATTTTACCCCCTGCATTGGGGGTAAGTTTCATTGGTATGGTTTTTTTTGGAGTTTGCTTACATGGCAACGATTAATCAGTTGGTGCGTAAGCCTCGTAAGCGCAAGGTAGCCAAGAGCGACGTTCCCGCGCTCCAGGCTTGCCCTCAGCGCCGTGGTGTGTGCACTCGTGTATACACCACTACGCCGAAGAAGCCGAACTCAGCACTGCGTAAAGTGTGCCGTGTTCGTCTGACTAACGGCTACGAGGTTTCCTCATACATTGGTGGTGAAGGTCACAACCTTCAGGAGCACAGTGTTGTGCTGATCCGTGGCGGTCGAGTAAAAGACCTTCCGGGTGTGCGCTATCACACTGTTCGCGGTACTTTGGACACCCAGGGTGTACAGAACCGTAAGCAGGGCCGCTCCAAGTACGGTGCAAAACGACCCAAGTCCTGATGTCCCGAGCGGGTGTCTTTTATCGTTGCTTGTCAGAACGGTAAGAGTAAGGCTGAGTAGCAGATGGCTATCTCAGGGGTTCCTGAAGACCTTTTAGATATATAAGGGCTTATCGATGCCTAGAAGAAGAGTTGCAGCTAAGCGGGAAATCATTCCCGATCCGAAATTCGGCAGTGCACGTCTTGCCAAGTTCATCAACCACGTGATGGAAAGCGGTAAGAAGTCTGTTGCAGAGCGCATTGTTTATGGCGCGCTCGATATTGTTGCCGAGAAATCCAAGGAAGAGCCGATCGAAATGTTCGAAAAGGCCCTGGAGAACATCCAGCCGATGGTGGAAGTAAAATCCCGTCGCGTGGGTGGTGCTACTTACCAGGTGCCTGTAGAAGTACGGCCTTCCCGTCAGAACGCGCTGGCTATGCGCTGGCTCGTCGAATACTCACGGAAGCGTGGTGAGAAGTCCATGGCGCAACGTCTGGCCGGCGAAATTCTTGACGCGGCAGACAGCAAAGGTGCCGCGGTGAAGAAGCGCGAAGACGTGCATCGTATGGCAGAAGCCAACAAAGCATTCTCTCACTTCCGTTTCTAACAAGCCGAGGTTTATATCGTGGCACGCAAGACTCCTATCAAACGTTACAGAAACATTGGTATCTGTGCGCACGTGGATGCGGGCAAGACCACTACAACCGAGCGTATTCTTTACTACACCGGTCGTAGTCACAAAATGGGTGAAACCCATGACGGCGCTTCCACTACAGACTGGATGGAGCAGGAGCAGGAGCGTGGTATCACCATCACGTCTGCCGCTGTTACAACCTTCTGGCAGGGTATGGACAAGCAATACCCCGAGCACCGCATCAACATTATCGACACACCGGGGCACGTTGACTTCACTATCGAAGTAGAGCGTTCTCTGCGGGTTCTCGATGGTGCCGTGGTTGTGTTCTGTGGTTCCTCTGGTGTTGAGCCGCAGTCTGAGACTGTATGGCGTCAGGCCAACAAGTATGAAGTTCCGCGCATGGTGTTCGTCAACAAGATGGACCGTGCCGGCGCTAACTTTATGCGCGTTGTTGAGCAGATCCGTAACCGTCTGGGCGCGACCACTGTGCCCATCCAGCTGCCGATTGGCGCGGAAGACGATTTCGAAGGCATCGTTGACCTGCTGCGCATGAAGGCCATCTACTGGAACGAAGCTGACCAGGGCATGACCTACGAGCTTCGCGACATTCCGGAATCCATGAAGGCGGAAGCCGAGAAGGCTCGCGAGCAGATGATTGAAGCTGCTGCCGAAGCCAACGAAGAGTATATGGATAAGTATCTGGAAGGCGAAGAGCTGACCTACGAAGAGATCAAGAAGGGTCTGCGCGATCGTACCATCGCCAACGAAATCGTTCTGGCGACCTGTGGTTCCGCGTTCAAGAACAAGGGTGTGCAGGCGGTACTTGATGCCGTTATCGAATTCCTGCCGGCTCCGGATGAGGTTAAAGCCATCCGCGGTGAGGTTGACGACGAAGGTACAGAAGAGACTCGTCCGGTTGACGACGATGCGCCGTTCGCTGCTCTGGCGTTCAAGATCGCCACCGACCCGTTCGTGGGCACGCTGACCTTCTTCCGGGTTTACTCCGGTAAGCTGGAATCCGGTAATGCTGTGTTCAACTCGGTTAAAGGCAAGAAAGAGCGTGTGGGCCGTATGGTTCAGATGCACGCCAACGACCGTGAAGAGATCAAGGAAGTTCTGGCGGGCGACATCGCCGCTGCCATTGGCCTGAAGAACGTGACCACCGGTGACACCCTGTGTGACGAGAACAACAAGATTGTTCTGGAGCGCATGGAGTTCCCTGAGCCGGTTATCTCCGTAGCTGTTGAGCCGAAGTCCAAAGCTGACCAGGAGAAGATGGGTGTGGCGCTGGGCAAACTGGCTCAGGAGGATCCTTCGTTCCGTGTTCGCACCGACGAAGAGTCCGGTCAGACCATCATCTCTGGTATGGGTGAGCTTCACCTGGACATCATCGTTGACCGTATGCGTCGCGAGTTCAAGGTTGAGGCCAACATCGGTAAGCCTCAGGTGGCTTATCGTGAGTGCATCCGTAAGCCGGTTGACGTTGAAGGTAAATTCGTTCGTCAGTCTGGTGGTCGCGGCCAGTACGGTCACGTAAAAGTGAAGTTGGAGCCGCTGCCTCTGGATGATGAAGATGGCGAAAACTTTATCTTTGTGAACGAGATCGTTGGTGGTGTGGTTCCCAAGGAATACATTCCGGCGGTTCAGCAGGGTATCGAGGAGCAGATGCAGAACGGCTGTCTGGCCGGCTATCCGCTGCTGGGTATCAAGGCGACGCTGTACGATGGTTCCTACCACGACGTCGACTCCAACGAAATGGCGTTCAAGATCGCTGGTTCCATGGCGATGAAGAAAGGCGCCCTCGAAGCAAATCCTGCCCTTCTTGAGCCGATCATGAAGGTAGAGGTTGTTACCCCTGAAGACTACATGGGTGACGTTGTTGGCGACCTGAACCGTCGTCGCGGCCTCGTGCAGGGTATGGATGAGAGCCCTGCGGGCAAGGTCATCCGTGCAGAAGTTCCGTTGTCGGAGATGTTCGGTTACGCCACCGACCTGCGTTCTGCAACACAGGGCCGGGCGTCTTATGCGATGGAGTTCTCCCGCTATGCGGAAGCTCCTTCGAACATTGCCGAAGCGATCATTAAAAAGGGTTGATCCCAGGACTTAAGAAACAGGAAGAGGTGTAACCGTGTCCAAAGCAAAGTTTGAGCGTAACAAGCCGCACGTAAACGTGGGCACCATCGGTCACGTTGACCATGGTAAGACCACTCTGACAGCCGCCCTGACTCGTGTGTGTCACGAAGTTTGGGGTACTGGCGAGAGCCGTGCTTTCGATCAGATCGATAACGCACCGGAAGAGCGTGCGCGTGGTATTACCATCGCGACCTCTCACGTAGAGTACGATTCTCCGACCCGTCACTACGCCCACGTAGACTGCCCGGGCCACGCTGACTATGTGAAGAACATGATCACTGGTGCGGCACAGATGGACGGCGCGATCCTGGTTTGCTCCGCAGCTGACGGCCCCATGCCGCAGACTCGTGAGCACATCCTGCTGTCCCGTCAGGTTGGCGTTCCTTTCATTGTCGTGTTCCTGAACAAGGCCGACATGGTAGACGACGAGGAGCTGCTGGAGCTGGTTGAGATGGAAGTTCGTGACCTGCTGAGCCAGTACGACTTCCCGGGTGACGACACTCCGATCATCACCGGTTCTGCCCTGATGGCGCTGGAAGGCAAAGACGACAACGAAATGGGTACTACCGCTGTGAAGAAGCTGGTAGAAGCCCTGGACGACTACATCCCTGAGCCGGAGCGTGCGATCGATCAGCCGTTCCTGATGCCGATCGAGGACGTATTCTCCATCTCCGGTCGTGGTACCGTAGTAACTGGTCGTGTTGAGCGTGGCATCATCAAGGTTGGTGACGAAGTGGAAATCGTGGGTATCCGCGACACCACCAAGACCACCTGTACCGGTGTTGAGATGTTCCGCAAGCTGCTGGACGAAGGTCGTGCCGGCGAGAACGTTGGTGTTCTGCTGCGTGGTACCAAGCGTGACGACGTTGAGCGTGGTCAGGTTCTGTGTGTACCGGGCTCCATCAAGCCGCACACCAAGTTCGAGTGTGAAGTGTACGTACTGTCCAAAGAAGAAGGTGGTCGTCATACTCCGTTCTTCAAGGGCTACCGTCCGCAGTTCTACTTCCGGACCACTGACGTGACCGGTTCTTGCGAACTGCCGGAAGGCGTAGAAATGGTAATGCCGGGTGACAACGTGAAAATGACCGTCACCCTGATCGCTCCGATCGCCATGGAAGATGGCCTGCGCTTCGCGATTCGCGAAGGTGGTCGTACCGTTGGTGCCGGCGTGGTCGCCAAGATCATCGAGTAATTTATTCGATTGATCAGGAAAAAGGGGCTGAGCGTTCAGCCCCTTTTTCTGTTTAGGTCGCAAATGTCGCTCAACCCTGTCAATGGCAATGCTGTTGACAGGGTTGGGTATTATGCATACAATGCGGCTCCTTTTTTTGAAGGTCGGCTAACTAGTAGCTGCTACGAGTGGAGTTTGGTGCATCATGCAAAGCCAAAAAATTCGAATCCGGTTGAAGGCGTTTGATTATCGCCTGATCGACCAGTCCACGCAGGAGATTGTCGATACCGCCAAGCGGACCGGCGCTCAGGTGCGTGGTCCCATTCCTCTGCCGACGCGGAAGGAAAAGTACACGGTATTGATCTCTCCGCACGTCAACAAAGACGCGCGTGATCAGTATGAAATTCGTACGCATAAGCGTTTGCTCGACATTGTTGAGCCGACGGAAAAGACAGTAGATGCTCTGATGAAACTGGACCTGGCAGCAGGTGTAGACGTTCAGATCAGCCTCGGCTAATACCGCCCGGTATTAGTCTGTGTAACTGTCATAGGCCATAGAGGGTGCAAGCCCCGTACACTTAAGAGGTGAAACATGGCAATTGGTGTTGTCGGTCGTAAGGCCGGTATGACCCGTATTTTTACGGATGAAGGGCAGGCGCTGCCTGTCACGGTAATTGAGGTTGAGCCCAACCGCATTACCCAACTCAAGACCCTCGAAAGCGACGGCTACCGTGCAGTGCAGGTAACCGTAGGTTCTCGTCGTTCCTCCCGTGTAAACAAGGCGGCTGCCGGGCACTTTGCAAAAGCAGGTGTTGAAGCTGGTCGTGGCGTTTGGGAATTCCGTCTGGCTGATGGCGAAGGTGAAGACCTGGCCGCCGGTGGCGAGCTGACCGTTTCCGTGTTTGAAGACGGTCAGGTGGTTGACGCAGTAGGTCAGTCCAAGGGTAAGGGTTTCCAGGGCGGTGTTAAGCGCTGGAACTTCTCCATGCAGGACGCTACTCACGGTAACTCCCTGTCTCATCGTGCTCCGGGTTCCATTGGTCAGAACCAGACTCCGGGTAAGGTGTTCAAGGGCAAGAAGATGGCCGGTCAGATGGGTAATGCGCAGGTTACTGTGCAGAACCTGAAAATCGTCCGTGTCGATGCCGAGCGCAACCTGCTGCTGGTAAGTGGTGCCGTACCTGGCGCAACTGGCGGCGACGTTGTCATCAAGCCTGCAGTTAAAGCCTGAGGAGCGGTGCGATGGAATTGACAATTACTGGTAGCGGCAAGGGGATTTCTGTTTCCGACGCTGCGTTTGCCAAAGATTTTAACGAAGCTCTGGTGCATCAGGTGGTTACTGCTTACATGGCAGCTGGCCGTCAGGGTACCAAGGCCCAGAAGACACGTTCCGAAGTCAGTGGTGGTGGCAAGAAGCCATGGCGTCAGAAGGGTACTGGTCGTGCCCGTGCTGGTACCATTCGTAGCCCGATCTGGCGTTCAGGCGGCGTAACCTTTGCTGCCAAGCCCCGTGACTTCGAGCAAAAGGTTAACCGCAAGATGTACCGTGCGGCGATGCGTTCCATTTTCTCCGAGCTGGTACGCCAGGAGCGTCTGGTTGTGGTTGACGACATGAATGTCGATACACCCAAGACCAAGGCCTTCACTGCCAAGCTGAGCGATCTGGGTGTGTCCAACGCCCTGATCCTGTCTGAGAATGTTGAGCAGAATCTGCACCTGGCTTCCCGCAACGTTCCTCATGTGGACGTTCGCGATGTGGCAGGTCTGGATCCGGTCAGCCTGGTTGCCTTCGAGAAAGTCGTGGTGACTGTTCCCGCTCTGAAGAAGATCGAGGAGATGCTGGGATGAATCAGGAACGTATTTACAAGGTCCTGTTAGGGCCGCACGTATCAGAAAAAGCGTCTCTGGCGGCAGAGCGTGGTCAGGTGGTGTTTCGTGTAGCGCCTGATGCGACCAAGCCCGAGATCAAGAAAGCCGTTGAGCAACTGTTCAACGTCACCGTCGAAGGTGTTCAGGTTCTGAACCGTAAGGGTAAGCTCAAGCGCACTATCCGCGGGTTCGGCAAGCGTAATGACATTCGTAAGGCTTACGTCAAGCTGGCAGAAGGTCAGGACATCGATTTTCTGGATGTGGAATAAGGTAAAGGGGTCGTAATATGCCGATCGTCAAAACCAAGCCAACATCTGCCGGACGCCGTCACGTTGTAAAACTTTACAACCCGGATCTGCACAAAGGACGTCCTTACGAGCCGTTGGTAGAAACAAAGAGTAAGTCTGGTGGCCGTAACAATGTTGGCCGCATTACTACTCGTCACATTGGTGGTGGTCATAAGCAGCACTACCGTGTTATCGACTTCAAGCGGACCAAAGATGGTATCCCGGCGGTCATTGAGCGCCTGGAATACGATCCTAACCGCTCTGCGCACATTGCACTGGTCAAATATGCCGATGGCGAGCGTCGTTACATTATCGCTCCCAAAGGTATGAAGGCTGGTGATCCTGTGCGCTCCGGCGTCGACGCGCCGATCAAGGTGGGCTCCACGCTGCCGCTCCGGAACATTCCGGTCGGTTCCGTAATCCACTGCGTCGAACTCAAGCCTGGCAAAGGTGCACAGCTGGCTCGCTCTGCGGGCGCATCCGTACAGCTGGTTGCTCGGGAAGGGGCGTATGCCACCATCCGCCTGCGTTCAGGTGAAATGCGTAAGGTGCTTGTAGATTGCCGTGCCACTCTGGGCGAAGTGTCCAACAGTGAGCATAGCCTCAAGCAGCTTGGTAAAGCGGGTGCATCACGTTGGCGCGGCAAACGGCCAACAGTACGTGGTGTTGCTATGAACCCAGTTGACCACCCGCATGGTGGTGGTGAAGGGCGTACCTCTGGCGGACGTCACCCGGTTACTCCGTGGGGTGTTCCGACCAAAGGGCATAAGACTCGTAAGAACAAGCGTACTGACAAGATGATAGTACGTCGTCGTTCGGCCAAGTAAACGACTACATAGAGGTAATTGCTGTGCCACGTTCTTTGAAGAAAGGTCCTTTTATAGACCTGCATCTGTTGAAGAAGGTCGAGGCAGCTCTGGAAGCAAATGACAAGCGGCCCATTAAAACCTGGTCCCGCCGGTCAACAGTCTTCCCGGAGATGGTAGGCCTGACCATTGCAGTCCACAACGGCAAGCAGCACGTGCCGGTTTATGTCACCGAAGATATGGTTGGACATAAGCTGGGTGAGTTCGCGGCAACGCGTACTTATCGTGGTCATGCGGCCGACAAGAAAGCTAAACGCTGATTCTGAGGTAATAGAAATGGAAGTAGCAGCCAAGTACAAGGGCGCTCGCCTCTCAGCTCAGAAAGCACGTCTTGTCGCTGACCAAGTACGCGGCAAGGCTGTTGAGGACGCCCTGAACATTCTGACTTTCAGCCCTAAGAAGGCAGCGGTTGTGATCAAGAAAGCTCTTGAATCCGCCATTGCCAACGCTGAGCACAACGAAGGTCTGGACGTAGATGATCTGCGGGTTTCCACCGTGATGGTGGATGAGGGCCCAACGCTCAAGCGAATCAAAGCTCGAGCCAAGGGGCGCGCTGACCGTATTTTCAAGCGCACCTGTCATATCACCGTCAAGGTCGCCGACAAGTAGGAGATGCTCAGATGGGTCATAAAGTAAATCCAACCGGCATTCGCCTGGGTGTGATCAAAGAGCACAACTCAGTGTGGTACGCCGACAAAAAGGACTACGCGAAGAATCTTCTGAATGATATTCAGGTTCGCGAATTCCTGGACAAGCGTCTGGTTAAGGCGTCTGTCAGCAAGATCGTGATCGAGCGCCCTGCTCAGAACGCCCGGATCACGATCCATACCGCCCGCCCCGGTATTGTTATCGGTAAGAAGGGTGAAGATGTTGACCGTCTGCGTCGCGAAGTCAGCGACATGATGGGTGTGCCTGTGCACATCAACATCGAAGAAGTCCGCAAGCCGGACCTGGATGCCCGCCTGGTAGCGCAAAACGTTGCCGGCCAGCTGGAGCGTCGTGTGATGTTCCGTCGCGCTATGAAGCGTGCGGTTCAAAACGCCATGCGTCAGGGAGCCAAGGGTATCAAGATTCAGGTTGGCGGTCGTCTTGGGGGTGCTGAAATCGCACGTTCCGAGTGGTATCGCGAAGGTCGTGTACCTCTGCACACACTGCGTGCAGATATTGATTATGCAACCTATGAAGCGCACACCACTTACGGCGTTATCGGCGTAAAGGTATGGATCTTCAAAGGTGAGATTCTTGGTGGTATGGAGCAGGTCCGTGCTGACAAGAAAGCCTCTGGGAAGAAAGGTTCTAAGTAAAGGGGCACTCTTATGCTGCAACCAAAACGCACCAAATTCCGCAAGGTAATGAAAGGCCGTAACACCGGTCTTGCTCAGCGCGCAAACAAGGTGAGCTTCGGTGAATACGGATTGAAGGCGACCAGCCGTGGGCGTATAACTGCGCGCCAGATTGAGGCAGCGCGTCGTACCATGACTCGCCGCATCAAGCGGGGCGGTAAGATCTGGATCCGCGTATTCCCGGATAAGCCGATCACCGGTAAGCCGCTGGAAGTACGTATGGGTAAAGGTAAAGGTTCTGTCGAGTATTGGGTGGCTGAGATTCAGCCAGGCCGCATGTTGTACGAGATGGAAGGTGTCGCGGAAGAAATCGCACGCGAAGCTTTCACTCTGGCTGCCGCCAAACTGCCGGTACAGACCACCTTTGTTAAGAGGACGGTGATGTGATGAAAGCAACAGAGCTGCGTGAAAAGTCAGTCGAGGAGCTGAACAAAGAGCTGATCGACCTCCTGAAGGAGCAGTTCAACCTGCGCATGCGCAAGGCGACAGGTCAGCTGAATCAGTCTCACCTTCTCGGCAAGGTGAAGCGCGATATCGCTCGCGTGAAAACAGTATTGAACGAAAAGGCAGGACAGTGACATGACCGAAGCTACCCAAACTGCCAGAACTCTGAGCGGCAAGGTCGTGAGCAACAAGATGGACAAGTCCATCGTGGTCCTGGTTGAGCGTCAGGTTAAACACCCGCTGTACGGTAAGTACATGAAGCGTTCAACCAAGATTCATGCACACGATGAAAGCAATCAGTGCAACATTGGTGACACCGTAACCATCCAGGAAACCCGTCCGGTCTCCAAGACCAAGAGCTGGGCCCTGGTGGAAGTTACCGAACGCGCTGCCAAGGTGTAATTCGCCCGGAGAACAACCATGATTCAGACTCAAACAATGCTTGAAGTCGCGGATAACAGTGGTGCACGTCAGGTTATGTGCATCAAGGTCCTGGGCGGATCTCACCGGCGTTATGCAACCGTTGGGGATATCATCAAGGTAACCGTCAAGGAAGCCATCCCCCGCGGCAAGGTGAAAAAAGGCCAGGTCCTGAAGGCTGTTGTAGTACGTACCCGTAAGGGTGTGCGTCGTCCGGACGGTTCTCTGATCCGTTTTGACGGTAACGCGGCGGTACTTCTGAACAATCAGGACGCTCCCATTGGTACCCGTATCTTCGGACCGGTTACCCGTGAACTGCGTAACGAGAAGTTCATGAAGATTATCTCACTGGCACCCGAAGTACTTTAAAGGACCAGAGGCCGGTTATGAAAAAGATCAAACGAGATGACGAAGTAATCGTCACCACGGGGAAAGATAAAGACAAACGTGGTAAAGTCCTGAAAGTTCTGGACGACGGTCGCGTGCTTGTTTCTGGCATCAATATGATGAAGAAGCACACAAAGCCGAACCCGATGCTTGGCACCCCGGGCGGTATCGTCGAAAAAGAAGCGCCTATCCAGGCTTCCAACGTGGCTATTTTTAATCCGCAGACCGGCAAAGCCGATCGTGTTGGCTTCCAGATCAAGGAAGACGGCACCAAAGTGCGGATCTTCAAGTCCACGAACGAAGCTGTCGATAACCAGTAAGCGGTGGTGGTTACGATGCTTAACATGAAAGAGCAGTACACTAAGGAAGTGGTACCCGCCCTGCAGAAAGAGTTCGGTTACAAGAACGTGATGCAGGTGCCGCGTATCGAGAAAATCACCCTGAACATGGGTGTTGGCGAAGCGGTTGGTGACAAGAAACTGATTGAAAATGCCGTGGCAGATCTTGAGCGCCTGGCAGGTCAAAAAGTGGTTGTTACCAAAGCGCGTAAATCCGTCGCGGGCTTCAAAATCCGTGAAGGTTGGCCGATTGGCTGTAAAGTGACCCTGCGCGGTGAGCGCATGTGGGATTTCTTTGATCGTCTGGTGCACATTGCGGTTCCCCGCATTCGTGACTTCCGCGGTCTGAACCCGAAATCCTTCGACGGTCGCGGTAACTACAGCATGGGTGTGCGTGAGCAGATCATCTTCCCGGAGATCGAGTACGACAAAGTCGACAAGATCCGCGGGTTGGATATCACCATCACCACCACTGCCGGTACCGACGACGAAGGTCGCGAACTGTTGAAAGCCTTTGGCTTTCCGTTCAAGAAATAAGGAACGAGTGACATGGCGAAGGTTTCAATGAAAAACCGTGAGCAAAAGCGCGAAAAACTGGTAGCAAAGTATGCTGCCAAGCGCGCCGAGCTCAAGGCGATTATCAAAAACCCGAATACCAGCGATGATGACCGTTGGGATGCACAGATGAAGCTCCAGCAGCTTCCGCGTGATTCATCTCCTTCGCGTCTTCGGAATCGTTGCCAGGTGACTGGTCGTCCCCACGGCGTTCTGCGCAAGTTCGAGCTGTCACGGATCAAACTCCGTGAATACGGCATGCGCGGTGACGTTCCGGGCCTGACCAAGGCAAGCTGGTAAGATAGGCCGCCTGACTTCGGTCAGGTGCCTGTTGGTAAGCGGTGCGGCAAGCCGCTGCACAACTAAAAAGATCAGGAGCCTCATACCAATGAGTATGCAAGACACGCTTGCGGATATGTTTACCCGTATCCGTAATGCCCAGATGGCGTCCAAAGCTGACGTAACGATGCCATCTTCAAAAATGAAGGTCTCAGTAGCCCAGGTCCTCAAGGACGAAGGCTACGTAGCAGATTTTTCTGTTTCAGCTGACGCGAAGCCCGAACTGACCATCACTCTGAAATACTTCGGTGGCAAGCCGGTTATTGAAGAGATTCAGCGGGTCAGCCGTCCGAGTCTGCGCCAGTACAAAGGCGCCGGGGAACTGCCGAAAGTAGCCGGTGGTCTGGGAGTCGCGATTGTCTCAACGTCCAGGGGCGTTATGACAGACCGCGCCGCACGAGCTGCAGGCGTGGGTGGCGAAGTCATCTGCACCGTATTCTAGGAGATACACATGTCCAGGGTTGCCAATAATCCTGTCGTGCTGCCTTCCGGTGTTGAGGTTAAGCTGAACGGACAGGAAATCAATGTGAAGGGTTCCAAAGGAGCGCTTCAGTTCACCATTCACCAGGCGGTTGAAGTAAAGCAGGAAGAAAATGTCCTGCGTTTTGCGGCCCGCGATGGTGCAAAACAGTCCCGCGCTCTTGCTGGTACTACTCGTGCGCTGGTTAACAATATGGTTACCGGCGTATCCACAGGCTGGGAGCGTAAGCTGCAGCTGACGGGCGTAGGTTACCGTGCGCAGGCGCAAGGTAAGAAGCTCAACCTGACACTGGGTTTTTCCCACCCGGTCGAGTATGAGCTGCCCGAGGGTGTTACCGCTGAAACTCCGTCCAATACGGAAGTTGTGATTCGCGGTATCGACAAGCAACAGGTTGGCCAGGTCGCTGCGGAAATCCGCGCGTTCCGTCCGCCCGAGCCGTATAAGGGCAAGGGTGTGCGTTATGCGGATGAGCAGGTCAGACGCAAAGAAGCCAAGAAGAAATAAGGCGGGACTATGAGCGCAAATAACGAAAGACTGCGTCGCGCGCGCAAAGTGCGCATGAAGATCCGTGAGCTGGGTACTGACCGTTTGTGCGTGCACCGTACACCGCGTCATATGTACGCCCAGGTTACGACTGCAGATGGCAGCAAAGTGCTTGCCACTGCCTCCACGTTGGATAAGGAGCTGCGCCAGGGTGCAACCGGTAACGTGGACGCTGCCAAGAAGGTCGGTCAGCTGATTGCTGAGCGCGCCAAGGCAGCAGGCATTGAGAAGGTCGCTTTTGACCGCTCAGGTTACCGTTATCACGGTCGTGTTCAGGCTCTTGCCGACGCTGCCCGTGAAGCTGGCTTGCAATTCTAAGAGGTGGAGAAGATGAGCGTTAACGAACAGAAGGCGCCTGAGCTCCAGGAGAAGCTGGTTCAGGTCAATCGCGTCGCCAAGGTAGTTAAAGGCGGCCGCATCTTTGCCTTCACTGCACTGACTGTAGTGGGTGATGGTAAAGGTCGCGTTGGTTTCGGTCGTGGCAAGGCCCGGGAAGTTCCGGTTGCCATCCAGAAGGCCATGGAAGCTGCACGCAAAAACATGGTAGACGTAGCGTTGGACGGCACTACCCTGCAGTACCCGGTTCGGGCGCAGCACGGTGGTTCCAAGGTCTACATGCAGCCTGCTTCTGAGGGTACCGGTATCATTGCCGGCGGTGCGATGCGCGCCGTACTCGAGGTGGCCGGTGTGCAGAACGTACTGTCCAAGTGTTACGGGTCCACCAACCCGGTGAACGTAGTACGTTCCACCATCAAGGGTCTGCAGGCCATGAAGGCGCCTGAAGACGTTGCAGCCAAGCGCGGTAAATCCGTGGAAGATATTCTGGGTTGAAGTCATGGCGAACGCAAAAACGATCAAAGTAACTCTGACCCGCAGCCCGATCGGCTGTCAGCCCAAGCACAAGCTGTGCGTCAAGGGCCTGGGTCTTCGTAAAATCGGTCACACCGTGGAAGTGGAAGATACTCCTTCCATTCGCGGCATGATCAACCGGGTAAATTACCTGGTTCGGGTTGAGGAGAACTAAGATGCGTCTGAACGAACTTGCTCCGGAACCCGGTTCACGTCCGTCCGCCAAGCGTGTCGGCCGTGGTATCGGTAGCGGTCTCGGCAAAACCGGCGGTCGTGGTCATAAAGGTCTGAAATCCCGTTCCGGTGGCTCCGTTGCCCCTGGTTTCGAGGGTGGTCAGCAGCCTTTGGCCCGTCGTCTGCCTAAGTTCGGTTTCACCTCGCGTCAGCAGCGTTACGTGGCGGAAATCCGCCTGAACGAGCTGGCCAAGGTTGAAGGCGACGTGGTGGATCTGGCGGCCCTGAAAAAGGCTGACATCATTCGCGAAGAAATTCGCGAGGCCAAGGTTATCCTGTCCGGCGAGCTGGACCGTGCGGTAACCGTGAAAGGCCTTCGAGTCACCAAGGGCGCACGCGAAGCGATTACCGCCGCGGGTGGTAAAGTCGAAGACTAAGACGAGTCGAGGACTAAATGGCCAAGACAGCATCATTGCCTGCGGGCGCCGGAAAAGGATTTGCAGAGCTGCGCTCGCGGCTCTGGTTCGTGTTTCTGGCGCTGCTGGTGTACCGGATCGGTGCCCACATTCCGGTTCCCGGTATCAACCCGGATCGGCTGGCGGCACTGTTTGATCAGAACCAGGGAACCATCCTGAGTCTGTTCAACATGTTCTCCGGTGGTGCGCTTGAGCGCATGAGTATCTTCGCACTCGGTATCATGCCGTACATTTCGGCTTCTATTATCATGCAGCTCATGACTGCGGTTAGTCCGCAGCTTGAGCAGCTTAAGAAAGAAGGCGAGGCTGGTCGTCGCAAGATCAGCCAGTATACGCGGTATGGTACGGTTATCCTGGCCCTGGTTCAGGGCTTTGGTATTTCTGTGGGTCTGGCATCACAGGGCGTTACCTTTAATGACAGCTTCAGCTTCCACTTTGTGGCGGTTGTGTCTTTTGTCTGCGGTGCGGTCTTCATGATGTGGCTTGGTGAGCAGATCACCGAAAGAGGTATCGGTAACGGTATTTCGCTGCTGATCTTCGCGGGTATTGTTGCCGGTCTTCCTGGCGCCATTGGCCAGACTCTGGAGCAGGCTCGTAACGGTGAAATGAGCTTGCTGGTTGTTCTCGGAATTGGTGTTCTGGCGATTGCTGTTGTCGGTTTCGTGGTCTTCATGGAGCGTGGCCAGCGGCGTTTGACCATCAACTATGCCAAACGGCAGCAGGGGCGTCGGGTGTTTGCCCAGCAGTCCAGCCACCTGCCGCTTAAGGTGAATATGGCCGGCGTCATTCCGCCGATCTTTGCCTCTTCGATTCTGCTGTTCCCGGCTTCTCTGGGGCAGTGGTTCGGTCAGGGCGAAGGTATGGAGTGGCTGAGCGATATCTCCCAGGCATTGGCACCGAGCCAGCCGTTGTATATTATCCTGTTCGCAGCAGCAGTTATCTTCTTCTGCTACTTCTATACAGCGCTGATGTACAACCCCAAGGAAGTTGCGGATAACCTCAAGCGTTCCGGCGCGTTTATCCCCGGTATTCGCCCCGGCGAACAGACGGCCAAGTACATCGATGGTGTGCTGACCCGTTTGACTCTGTTCGGTGCTATGTATATTGCAGCAGTGTCCCTGTTCCCTCAGTTCCTGATGGTGGCCGGGAATGTGCCTTTCTATCTTGGAGGTACCTCTCTGCTGATTGTTGTAGTCGTGGTGATGGATTTCATGGCTCAGGTTCAGTCGCACCTGATGTCTCACCAGTATGAATCGCTGATGAAGAAATCCAATCTCAAGGGCTATGGACGGAACGGCTGAACAAGTCGTTCCCCTTGAAAACTGGAGTCGACAATGAAAGTACGCGCTTCGGTAAAGAAAATTTGCCGTAACTGCAAAGTAATTCGACGCAATGGCTCAGTTCGAGTCATCTGCTCGGAGCCTCGTCACAAGCAGCGCCAGGGCTGATCCGTTACGGATAAGCACTGACATTGTAAAAGGGGTTCGGAATAGTGGCGCTTGACTCACAGGTGGGTCAGGCGCTATTATTTCGCGCCCTTTTTGTGGCGGAAAATTCACACAGCAAAGCTTTGAACGCGGAGTAATTTGGATGGCACGTATAGCCGGTGTCAATATACCCGATAACAAACATGCTGTTATCTCGCTGACCTACATCTTCGGTGTTGGCAAGACAACAGCCCAGAAGCTTTGCGATGCAACCGGCGTTAAGCCGGACGCCAAGGTCAAAGACCTGAGCGACGAGCAGCTTGAAGCACTTCGTACTGAAGTGGGCAAGTTTACCGTCGAAGGCGATCTGCGTCGTGAAGTACAGATGAACATCAAGCGTTTGAAGGATCTCGGTTGCTTCCGTGGTCTGCGTCATCGTCATGGCCTTCCGGTCCGTGGCCAGCGCACCAAGACCAACGCCCGCACCCGTAAAGGTCCTCGCAAACCTATTCGTAAGTAACAGGTAGGCAAACATGGCAAAGCCAGGTACACGTACCCGTAAAAAGGTGAAAAAGACGGTTGTTGATGGCGTCGCGCACATTCACGCGTCCTTCAACAACACCATCGTGACCATTTCGGACCGTCAGGGCAACGTCCTGTCCTGGGCCACTTCTGGTGGTTCCGGTTTCCGCGGCTCACGTAAGAGTACACCTTTTGCTGCGCAGGTAGCAGCTGAAAGAGCCGGTAATGCGGCTGCTGAATACGGCCTTAAAAACCTGGACGTAGAGGTTAAGGGTCCTGGGCCCGGACGTGAATCTGCAGTTCGCGCGCTGAATGCGTGTGGCTACAAGATCACCAACATCACTGATGTGACGCCGATTCCCCACAACGGCTGTCGTCCGCCCAAGAAGCGCCGCGTCTAACACAGGAGACAGTGAAATATGGCTCGTTATATAGGCCCGAAGTGCAAGCTGTCTCGTCGTGAAGGGACAGATCTTTTTCTGAAGAGCGGCGTTCGCGCGCTCGATTCCAAGTGCAACATCGAGACTCCGCCGGGTATGCACGGCGCGCGTCGCGGTCGTCTGTCCGAGTACGGCGTTCAGCTTCGTGAAAAACAGAAAGTTCGTCGTATCTACGGCGTTCTCGAAAAGCAGTTCCGCAACTATTACAAAGAGGCTGCCCGAGGCAAAGGTGCAACTGGTGAAAACCTGCTGCAACTGCTGGAAGGCCGGCTCGATAACGTTGTATATCGCATGGGTTTTGGTTCTACCCGTGCAGAAGCCCGTCAGCTCGTCTCTCACAAGGCGATCCTGGTCAATGATAAGCCGGTTAACATCCCGTCCTATCAGGTCAAGCCGGGCGACGTTGTGAGCGTGCGCGAGAAGGCCAAGAATCAGCTGCGTGTTAAAGGCGCGCTGGATCTGGCTTCAAGCCGTGCACCGGTAAGCTGGGTAGAGGTTGACGCCAACAAGATGTCCGGCGTTTACAAGTCAGTACCTGAGCGTACTGAACTGCCGGCCGACATCAACGAGAACCTCATCGTCGAGCTTTACTCCAAGTAAAGCCCAGTTAGCAACGATAGCAGATAGGGGCGTCTATGCAGCGTTCAGTACATGAGTTATTGACACCTCGTACCATTGACGTGAAAGAATCCAGCGCCACGCGCGCCAAGGTGACCCTGGAGCCGCTCGAGCGCGGTTTCGGGCACACCCTGGGCAGCGCGCTGCGTCGTATTCTTCTGTCTTCGATGCCGGGCTGCGCCGTGACTGAAGCACAGATCGACGGTGTCCTGCACGAGTACAGTGCCATTGAAGGTGTCCAGGAAGACGTCATCGAGATTCTGCTGAATCTCAAGGGCGTTGCCGTAAAGATGAACGGTCGTGACGATGCTGAGCTTACCCTCAGCAAGAAAGGTCCGGGCGTGGTGACTGCCGGCGATATCAAGCTGGACCACGATGTGGAAATCGCGAACCCGGAGCACGTGATCTGTCACTTGAGCGAAAACGGCGAAGTGAACATGCGCTTGCGCGTGGCACGTGGCCGTGGCTACGAGCCGGCTGATCAGCGTGGTCTGGACGAAGACGAAACTCGTGCCATCGGACGCTTGCAGCTGGATGCAACGTTCAGCCCGGTTCGTCGTGTGGCTTATGCCGTCGAGAGCGCTCGGGTTGAGCAGCGTACAGACCTGGACAAGCTGGTTATTGATCTGGAGACCAACGGTACCATCGATCCGGAAGAAGCGATTCGCCGGGCCGCTACCATTCTCCAGCAGCAGCTGGCTGTGTTCGTCGATTTCGATCATGAGAAAGAGCCAGAGCGTGTAGAGGAAGAGGAAGAAATTGATCCGATTCTGCTGCGCCCGGTCGATGATCTGGAGTTGACTGTACGTTCAGCTAACTGCTTGAAGGCTGAAAACATTTACTATATCGGCGATCTGATCCAGCGCACTGAAGTTGAGCTGCTGAAGACGCCTAATCTTGGCAAAAAGTCGCTGACCGAGATCAAGGACGTTCTAGCGTCCCGTGGTCTGTCTCTGGGTATGCGTCTTGATAACTGGCCGCCGGCAAGCCTTCGTGGTGATGACCGGGTTCTGGGCGGTTGATCGCCGATTAGTTTAAGGTAAGGAATCAGAGCAATGCGTCATCGTAAGAGTGGTCGTAAGTTCAACAGGACCAGTGCGCATCGCAAGGCCATGTTCCGTAACATGACTGCGTCACTGGTTGAGCACGAGCTGATCAAAACGACGCTCCCGAAAGCCAAAGAGCTGCGTCGGGTAGCTGAGCCGTTGATCACGCTCGCAAAGAATGATTCGGTAGCAAATCGTCGTCTGGCGTTCTCTCGCCTGCGTAACGATGCTGCGGTAGCCAAGCTGTTTGATGAGCTGGGTCCCCGTTACAGCGAGCGTCCGGGTGGTTACCTTCGTATTCTGAAGTGCGGTTTCCGTGCTGGCGATAATGCCCCTATGGCATTCGTTGAGCTGGTCGGCCGTCCTCTGGACATCGAAGCTGAAGAGATGGACGACGACGAAGAGTAAGTTCTTCTGAGTCCATAAAAAACCGGGTTCCGCGAGGTTCCCGGTTTTTTTGTGCCCGCCGTTCCGGCGGGCTATTTGGTGAGCATCGGTTTGAGGTAGCGTCCGGTGTGCGACGCCGGATTGGCGGCCACTTCCTCGGGCGTTCCTTCAGCAATAATCTGTCCGCCACCGGACCCACCTTCCGGGCCGAGGTCGACAATCCAGTCTGCGGTCTTGATGACGTCCAGGTTGTGCTCAATGACAACGATGGTATTGCCGTGATCGCGCAAGCGCTCTAGCACGTTCAAAAGTTGCTGGATATCGTAGAAGTGCAGGCCGGTGGTGGGCTCGTCCAGAATGTACAGGGTTTTGCCTGTGTCCCGTTTGGACAGCTCCTTAGCCAGTTTGACCCGCTGTGCTTCGCCCCCCGAGAGGGTCACTGCGCTCTGGCCCAAACGAATGTAAGACAGGCCCACGTCGATCAGCGTTTGCAGTTTTCTGGCGATGAAGGGGACGGCGTCAAAAAACTCGCGGCCCTCCTCAACGGTCATTTCCAGCACCTCGTGGATGTTTTTGCCTTTATACCGAACCTCAAGGGTTTCCCGGTTGTAGCGTTTGCCCTTACAGATGTCGCAGGGCACATAGACGTCTGGCAGGAAGTGCATTTCGACTTTGATGACACCATCGCCCTGGCAAGCCTCGCACCGGCCGCCCTTCACGTTGAAGGAGAAGCGGCCAGGTTTGTAGCCGCGTGAGCGTGCCTCCTGAGTGCCGGCGAAGAGTTCCCTGATGGGGGTAAACAGGCCGGTGTAAGTGGCGGGGTTAGACCTAGGTGTCCGTCCGATAGGGCTCTGGTCAATGTCGATCACCTTGTCGAGCTGATCAAGTCCTTTCAGGCTTTTGTAGGGCGCATGATTGAGGCTGGTCGCTTTGTTCAGTTTGGCGGCCGCGACCGGGTAGAGGGTGCTGTTAATCAGAGTTGATTTGCCTGAGCCCGATACCCCGGTAACGCAGGTCATCACGCCTAGCGGCAGCGTGAGCGTTACGTCCCGGAGATTGTTGCCAGAGGCGCCGGTCAGTACCAGCTTCTTGCCATTACCCTTGTTTCGCGCTTGCGGTACCGAGATCTCTTTTTCGCCACTGAGATACTGGCCAGTCATTGACGCCGGGTTGGCGATGATTTCCTCCGGGGTGCCCCGCGCGACAATCTCTCCGCCGTGGACGCCTGCGCCCGGGCCAATGTCGATCACATAGTCGGCCGCCCGGATGGCATCTTCGTCGTGTTCCACCACGATCACCGTGTTGCCCAGATCCCTTAGGTGGGTGAGGGTGGCGAGCAGTCGGTCGTTGTCCCGCTGGTGCAGGCCGATGGACGGCTCGTCCAGAATGTACATCACGCCCACCAGGCCTGCGCCTATCTGGCTGGCCAAGCGGATGCGCTGCGCCTCGCCGCCTGAAAGGGTGTCTGCGCTGCGTTCGAGAGTTAAATACTCGAGGCCCACGTTGACCAGAAACTGCAGCCGCTCCCGCACTTCTTTCAGGATTTTCTCGGCGATCTCACCTTTGCGTCCGGGCAGCGCGAGAGTGCTGAAGTAGCGATGGGCATCGCCCACGGGCAGGTGGGTAATTTCCGGAAGGTTTCGCTCTTCGATAAAGACGTGACGGGCACTGCGACGCAGGCGCGAACCGCCGCAATCTTTACAGGGCTGTGTACTCAGGTTGCGAGCCAGTTCCTCACGCATGCTCTGGGATTCCGTCTCGCGGTAACGGCGTTCCAGGTTGGGCAGTATGCCCTCGAACGGGTGGGCCTTTTCCATAATGTGGCCGCGGGAGTTAACATAGCGGAAGGGGATGTCCTCATCTCCGGAGCCATACAGGAGCACCTGCTGGAAGCTTTCAGGCAGCTCTTCCCAAGGCGTTTCCAGGTCAATGCCGTAGTGTTCGGCAACACTGGTCAGCATCTGGAAGTAGTAGACGGCGCGGCGGTCCCAGCCCTTGATGGCGCCTGATGCCAGGGTCGCTTCCGGGCTCTGGATTACCTTTTCGGCATCAAAGAACTGGCGCACTCCAAGGCCGTCGCAGGTGGGGCAGGCGCCGGCCGGGTTGTTGAATGAAAACAGGCGAGGTTCCAGTTCGCTCAGGGAATAACCGCACTGGGTGCAGGCATAGCGTGCCGAGAAGGTGTGCTCCTCACCTTCACCACTCATGGGCGCCACCAGGGCAATGCCATCGGCCAGCTCCAGGGCGGTTTCAAAGCTTTCGGCCAGTCGTTGTTCCAGCCCTTCCTTGACCTTGAATCGGTCGACCACAACGTCAATCTGGTGCTTGCGTTTCTTGTCCAGGGCAGGGACGTCGTCGATGTCGTACACCGTTCCGTCCACTCGCAGGCGGATGAAGCCCTGGCTGCGCATGGTGTCGATCACCTGCAGGTGTTCACCTTTGCGATCCCGGATCACCGGCGCCAGGATCATCAGTTTGCTGCCTTCCGGCATGGCGAGAACCTGGTCAACCATCTGGCTGACGGTCTGGGCTTCCAGCGGCTGGCCGTGGTCCGGGCAGCGTGGTTCTCCAGCACGGGCGAACAACAGTCTCAGGTAGTCGTAGATCTCAGTAATGGTTCCCACGGTGGAGCGGGGGTTGTGGGAGGTGGATTTCTGCTCGATGGAGATGGCCGGCGACAGGCCTTCAATATGATCCACATCGGGCTTTTCCATCATCGAGAGGAACTGCCGGGCGTAGGTGGATAGTGACTCGACATACCGGCGCTGGCCTTCGGCGTAGAGTGTATCGAACGCCAGTGAGGATTTGCCGGAGCCGGACAGACCGGTAATGACGATCAGTTTGTCCCTTGGCATATCCAGGTCGATGTTTTTCAGGTTGTGGGTGCGTGCGCCCTTGATCTGGATATGGTCCATAACACCTCGCTTGGTAAAAACTGCCAGTATATCGGTTTCGTGTCGTTCCGGCTAAGTGGGGTACGGCCCGCTGTGCGGGTGTCCCGTCGCCGGGGTGGTTCTGGTACAATTCGCCGCCTGCGGTTACCGGCCGCTCACCATTCATTCAAACCGCACGGGTAGGCATGAACGCGCTCGAAAAACGCTCAGTTGTGGCTCTGGCTTCGGTATACGCCATGCGTATGCTGGGCCTGTTTATGGTCATGCCCGTGTTTGTGCTGCTGGGTACGGACCTGCACGGTGCGACGCCGGCGCTATTGGGCCTGGCGATTGGTGCTTACGGCCTGAGTCAGGCGCTGCTTCAGATCCCCTTCGGCCTGTTGTCGGATCGGGTTGGCCGCAAGAAGATGATCTACCTGGGGCTTATTCTGTTTGCCAGCGGGAGCCTGCTGGCCGCGTCGACCGACTCAATATACGTTGTGATCGCCGGTCGGATTCTTCAAGGCGCCGGTGCCATCGCCAGTGTATTGATGGCACTGCTGTCAGACCTCACCCGAGAGGAAGAGCGCACCAAGGCCATGGCCACGGTGGGCATTTCCATTGGCCTGTCGTTTTCCGTGTCGCTGGTGCTGGGCCCGTTGCTGGGCGCGGCCTGGGGCTTGTCTGGCATCTTCTACGTGACGGCAGTGATGGCTCTGTTGGCCCTTGTTGTGGTCGCCAGGGTGGTGCCTACGCCACATACCCATAAAGTCAGCGCCGATACCCATCCTGCCCGCGAAATGGTCGGGCGCGTTCTGGCCGATGGCCGCCTGCTGCGGCTCGACTTCGGGATCTTTGTGCTGCACCTGGTTCTGACGGCCCTGTTCCTGGTCTTTCCGACCATGCTTCAGGATCAGTTGGGATTGGCCAGCAGCTCCCACTGGTGGTTCTATTTGAGTGTGATGGTGCTTTCTTTCTTTGCCATGGTGCCCTTTATCATCATTGGCGAAAAGAAACGCAAAATGAAGCCGATACTGTGCATGGCCATTGCCTTGCTGACAGCGGCAACAGCAACGCTGACCCAGGTGAATGCCAGTCTCTGGGCGGCCTGGGGTGTGCTATTTTTCTTCTTTATGGCGTTCAATCTTCTGGAAGCCAGTCTGCCTTCGTTAATCAGTAAAGAGGCTCCGGCTGCCAGTAAGGGAACGGCCATGGGGGTTTATTCCACCTCCCAGTTTTTTGGTGCTTTTCTGGGTGGGGCTTTGGGAGGTTATCTGCTGCAGAGCGCTGGCGTGGAGGGAGTGCTCTGGTTGATGGCAGGGTGCCTCCTGGTGTGGCTGCTGGCAGCCTTGACCATGCCGGCCCCGAGCTACACGACCAGCCTGGTTCTGGAGCTGAGGGGTGCACTGGAAAATACCTTTGACGACGTGGACCGTCAGCTACGGAGGCTGCCGGGCGTGAAGGACGTTGTGATTGTTGAAAATGCATCGACAGCCTACCTGAAGGTGGATCGTCAGCATTTTCGGGAAGATCAGCTTGCGGACTTTGACTTTGTCCGGCAGGGTAAGAGTACTTAAACACAGGATGCTGGCATGGACGGCTGGCACTCCGCAAAACATGATCAGGAGCATACGATGGCACGAGGCGTAAACAAGGTAATTCTCATTGGTAACCTGGGGCAGGACCCGGACACTCGTTATACCCCCAACGGCAACGCTGTGGTTAACCTGAACCTCGCCACAGACGAGAGTTACAAGGATCGCCAGACCGGACAGCTGGTGCCGAAGACCGAGTGGCATCGGGTTGTGTTGTTCGGCAAGGTGGCTGAGGTGGCTGGGCAATACCTGCGCAAAGGCTCCAAGGTCTACATTGAAGGCAAGCTGCAGACCCGGAAATGGCAGAACAAGGAAGGGCAGGATGTCTACACCACCGAAGTGGTTGTGGATATCAATGGCCAGATGCAGATGCTGGACAGCCGTGGCTCTGAGGGCGGTATGAATCCGGGGGCGCCCCAGGGACGGCCGCAGCAACAGCCGCAATACAATGCGCCGCCCCAGCAGGGTGGACAGGCTGGTGGCTACAACAACCCGGCACCCCAGCAGCAAGGTGGTGGCATGCCTGAGCCGATTGATGATTTTGATGACGATATTCCGTTCTAGTCGAGAGCATACGGATAAACTACCAGCGAGAGAGCTGAGCAGCAGCCGGGTGGGGGTCAGTCATCCCCCTCCGGCTGATCCATCCCCAACTCATTGATTTTCCGGGTCAGCGTATTCCGCCCCCAACCCAGCAGAATAGAGGCATCCCGGCGGCGGCCACTGGTGTGCTTCAATGCCGTTTCAATCATGATCTTTTCGAACTCGGGCACCGCGGTATCGAGTATGCCTTTCTTGCCGCGCTTCAGTTCCTGTTCTGCCCAGTTTCTCAGCCCTTCCTGCCAGGTGAGGCCGGTGGCGGCGTGCTCGGTGTCGGCCTGGTGTAGCAGTTCCGGGGGCAGGTCATCAATGTGGATTTCCCGGCCGCTGGCCATGACCGTCAGCCAGCGGCAGGTGTTTTCCAGCTGGCGGACGTTACCGGGCCAGGGCAGGGTGGTGAGGTATTCCTCGGCGTCCGGGCGCAGGATCTTGGGTTCTACTGCCAGCTCTTTGGCTGCTCGCTTGAGGAAGTGCTGCATCAGGCGTGGAATGTCTTCGCGGCGTTCAGCCAGCTTGGGCAGGTGCACGCGAATGACATTCAGGCGGTGGAACAGATCTTCCCGGAAGTTGCCGGCCTGTACCAGTTTTTCCAGGTCTTGATGGGTTGCGGCGATGATGCGCACATCCACTTTGATGGGGGTGGTGCCGCCTACCCGGTAAAACTCGCCATCGGCCAGCACCCGCAGCAGTCGAGTCTGAGTGTCGGCGGGCATGTCGCCGATTTCATCCAGAAACAGGGTGCCGCCGTTGGCCTGTTCAAAGCGGCCCTGGCGGGCGGCCCCGGCGCCGGTGAAGGCGCCTTTTTCGTGGCCGAACAATTCGGATTCAATAAGGTCTTTCGGAATTGCCGCCATGTTCAGGGCGATGAACGGGTTTCGTGCTCTGGGGCTGTGATTGTGCAGGGCCTGGGCCACCAGTTCTTTACCGGTGCCGCTCTCACCGTTGATCAGTACGGTGATGTTGGAGTGAGACAGCCGGCCAATGGCCCGGAAAACCTCCTGCATGGCCGGGGCTTCACCAATAATTTCGGTATTGCGCGGTGTGGCATCGGCCTGTGGTTCGCTGGCGGCGCGTTTTTCATGGCTGTGAGCAACGGCCCGTTTTACCAGTGCGACGGCGTCATCCACATCAAAGGGCTTGGGCAGGTATTCGAAGGCGCCGGTCTGGTAGCTGGTCACCGCGCTTTCAAGATCCGAGTGCGCGGTCATGATGATCACCGGCACATCCTGATGCAGTTCGACGATCTGGGAGAGCAGGGTAATACCGTCTACCCCCGGCATCCGGATATCGCTGATGATGGCGTCCGGTTGCTCGTGTTCCAGCCGCATCATGATGCTGTCGCCGCTGTCGAATACACGCGGTTGCATGCCAGCCTGGCTCAGGGCACGTTCCAGCACCCATCGAATACTTCTGTCATCGTCGATAATCCAGACGTTTGCCGGTTGGCTCATTTGCTGTCCTCCAGAGGCAGGAAGATGATGAAATCGGTTCTTCCGGGCTCACTCTCGCACTCCACCAGCCCCCGATGCTGGCCGATGATGCTTTGGGTAATGGAAAGGCCGAGTCCGGTGCCCGAGGCCCGACCACTGATCATGGGGTAGAAGATGTTCTGCAACAGCTCGGGCGGGATGCCTGGGCCGTTATCTATAATGTCGACCCGGCACACCAGTCGGTGACGACGGTGGCCGATGGTGAACTGTCGCAAGGCCCGGCTGCGAAAGGTAATGGTGGGCGTTGCGGAACGCCCGCTTGCGGCTTCGTTTTCGAACGCCGCCTCCATGGCGTTGCGGGCGATGTTCAGGAAGGCCTGGATCAGTTGCTCTTTGTCGCCGGGAAATTCCGGGATGCTCGGGTCGTAGTCGCGTCTCAGGCGCACTCGGCCTTTGCTTTCGGCCTCAATCAGAGTACGGACCCGCTCCAGAATTTCGTGGATATTGGTGGGCGCAATCTTCAGGGCTTTGTTCGGGCCGAGCATGCGATCCACCAGGCTGCGCAGACGGTCCGCCTCGTCGATAATCACACGGGTATATTCTCGCTGGTCGTCGTCTGAAAGCTCGCGGTCCAGCAGTTGCGCCGCGCCACGGATGCCGCCCAGCGGGTTCTTGATCTCGTGGGCCATGCCCCGCACCAGGATACGCGTGGTCTCCTGTTGCGAGATGATGTCTTCTTCCCGGCTGATACGCATCAGTCGGTCTCGGGGCTGGATCTCGATCAGCAGTTCGGTCGGGTCCAGGCTGATGGGAGTCACCGAGTAATCCACCGTCAGTCTGGCACCGCTGATCAAGGCAAATTCAGCTTCCCGGCGGGTGTAGGACTGTCCGTTCTCCACTGCGGCATGCAGAGTGGTCAGGGCATCCTCGGAATCCACCAGAACCTCCTGCAAGGGGAGGCCATGGCTTCGGGTCATACTGGTTTCAAACAGGCTCTCGGCGGCGGGGTTGAGGTAACGGATAGCCAGATTATCGCCAAGTACCAGTACTGCGGTTGTCAGGCTGTCCAGAATGCTCTTGTAACTGCTTCCGGATGTGGTGACTGGATGGGATGGCATGCGTTGCTTCCGTTCTCGACTCATTGGTTGTATCCCTGTGGCTGCAAAAAGCGAACCAGTTTTTTGATATCGGGTAGCCAATGGGCAAGGATCGGGCAGAACGGGCGCAGTGGCCGGTGCGCGCTGCTGTAGCTTGGTGCAGTAGTGAACGGTCAGGCGACAGGCAGCCCGGATTTTGCCCCTTGGCTGCCCAAAGTATGGTCATAACATGGTGCGATTGCACCAAAGTAGTGCGAATAAGGTTAGTTGAGAACGGATGGGCGATGAATCGTGAAGGTAATTGAGCTACCGGATTTCACGCGCACGCCGTTTTCATCAACGATATGAACGCCGGCATTATGGGTGCCCCGATCGATGTTGCTGACGGCTACCGAGCCTGAACTGCTCTGCCCGACCGGTTGTCCATCCAGGGTCACCTCAAACTTGTGGCCCCGTTTCAGTGGTGGTGTGCTTTGCACCTCGAAGGTGACGTTGCCGTTGCCGCTGTGAAAGGCCTGTTCATTTGCGGGATACTGGAACGAAACCGACTGGTAGGCTGCCCCCTCACGTTCTACCCGCTCGCGGAGTTGTTCGGGTTCCTGAACAACTTCCGGCTTTGGCAGGGTAATGGTGGTAACAGGTTTCACCTGGACCTCTTCACCGCCTTCCATGGGTTCATCGGAAAAGGTGACGTTGCCATAGGCATCAACGTGGCGGTAGACCTCGCTATATGCCGTGGTCGAGGCCAGCATCAGCAGGCCAGCGGCGAGTACGATCGGTGCTTTCATGGCAATAACCTGTGGTAATGAACTGGTTTGATTATCGATTGCGGGCAACGTCATTTCAACGTTGTGGCCCGCTTCCTTGGTTACATATCGTTAAGGGCGTGGGTCTTGGCTCAGAACTGGGATTGAGGCCACAAAAAAGCCCCGCACGGGGCGGGGCTTCTGGTCTGCATAGTCTGCACCGAATTGGTGCAGGGCTTTAGCAGGAGTAGTACAGATCGAACTCGACCGGGTGAGTGGTCATGTTCAGACGCTCGACTTCGCCACGCTTCAGGTCGATGTAGCCTTTGATCATGTCTTCGGTGAACACGCCGCCACGGGTCAGGAACTCGTGGTCTGCTTGCAGGCAGTCCAGGGCCTCGGACAGAGTCTCGGCAACCTTCGGAATGTTCAGGGCTTCTTCCTTCGGCAGGTCATACAGATCCTTGTCCATGGCATCGCCAGGGTGGATCTTGTTCTGGATACCGTCCAGGCCGGCCATCATCAGGGCAGCAAAGGCCAGGTACGGGTTAGCGGCCGGATCCGGGAAGCGCACTTCAATACGACGAGCTTTCGGGCTGTTCACGTACGGAATACGGATAGAGGCAGAACGGTTACGGGCGGAGTAGGCCAGCATAACCGGTGCTTCGTAACCCGGAACCAGACGCTTGTAGCTGTTGGTGGCCGGGTTGGTGAAGGCATTGATGGCCTTGGCATGCTTGATCACGCCACCGATGTAGTACAGAGCCGCTTCGCTCAGGCCTGCGTAGCTGTCGCCGGCAAACAGGTTCTTGCCGTCTTTGCTCAGGGACATATGCACGTGCATGCCGGAACCGTTGTCGCCTACAACCGGCTTGGGCATGAAGGTGGCGGTCTTACCGTAGGCGTGCGCTACGTTGTGCACGCAGTACTTCAGGATCTGAACTTCGTCTGCCTTGCGGGTCAGGGTGTTGGCGCCAACACCGATTTCACACTGGCCAGCGGTGCCCACTTCGTGGTGGTGTACTTCAATTTCCAGGCCCATGGATTCCATGGCGGCACACATGGCGCCACGCAGGTCGTGCAGGCTGTCAACCGGCGGAACCGGGAAGTAGCCGCCTTTCACGCCCGGGCGGTGGCCAATGTTGTTGCGGTCGAAGTCTTCGCCGGAAACCCACGCCGCTTCTTCAGAGTGGATGTGGTAAGAAGCGCCTTGCATGTCGACGTTCCACTTAACGGAATCGAACACGAAGAACTCAGGCTCAGGGCCGAACAGGGCGCCATCGGCAATGCCGGTGGACTTCAGGTATTCTTCGGCGCGACGGGCAACAGAACGGGGATCGCGCTCATAACCCTGCATGGTAGAAGGCTCTACAATGTTGCAGGTGATGTTGACGGTGGTTTCTTCGGTGAACGGGTCCAGAACGGCGGTTTCGTCGTCCGGCATCAGGATCATGTCGGATTCGTTGATGCCTTTCCAGCCGGCAATGGAGGAACCGTCGAACATCTTGCCGTCAGCAAAAAAGTCTTCGTCCGCCTCGGTGGCCGGCAGGGTCACGTGCTGCTCTTTACCGCGGCTGTCGGTGAAACGCAGGTCAATCCACTTGACTTCGTGTTCTTTGATCAAATCAATCGTCTTGGACATTGTGCATGCTCCGTAAGGTTTTACATGTTCGTTGTGCCGGATCGTTCAGTGTTCTGAGGCCCGATCTTTTTTCAGGTCAGGGAAGCTTACCAGAAGCTTGTGGCCCTTACCCTCACTATGCGGCTGCTTTGGGATAAGCAATCGGCTTGCCAGTTTTTGTCGGCTGCGCCAGAACAGCGCAGCGACAAGGCTTTCGGGCTAATGTGGCGCAGCTCCTTGGTCGAAGACGGCGCCTATTGCACCACCGCGGTGCACCATAGTGGTGCGAGTTGGCTAATAACGCATAATTATGGTGCAAGCCCCGATTGGTTACATATTAGGCACTAATCTTCATATTATCGCCATGGACTTTTCGATATACTGCGCGCCGCTAATTTCTTCAGGATACCCGTTGTGATTGATAAGCTTAGAAACGTTGCCATTATTGCCCACGTTGACCATGGCAAGACCACCCTGGTTGACCAGCTGCTGCGCCAGTCTGGCACGCTGGACCGGAAAGAGCTCGAGAACGAGCGTGTAATGGACTCCAACGACCAGGAAAAAGAACGTGGCATTACCATTCTGGCAAAAAACACTGCTCTAAAATGGAAAGACTACGACATCAATATCGTAGACACCCCGGGCCACGCTGACTTTGGTGGTGAAGTAGAGCGTGTAATGAGTATGGTGGACAGTGTGCTGCTGGTGGTGGATTCCATCGACGGCCCCATGCCGCAAACCCGTTTCGTAACCCAGAAAGCTTTCGTAGCGGGTCTGCGCCCGATTGTGGTTGTGAACAAGATTGACCGCCCGGGCGCGCGCCCGGACTGGGTTGTGGACCAGGTATTTGATCTGTTTGACAACCTGGGTGCCACCGACGAGCAGCTGGACTTCCCTATTGTTTACGCCAGTGCCCTGAATGGCATTGCCGGCATGGAGCACGAAAACCTCGACGACAACATGGATGCGGTATTCCAGTCGATCGTTGACCACGTGCCAGCGCCTTCGGTTGATCTGGATGGCCCGTTCCAGATGCAGATCTCCCAGCTGGACTACAACAGCTTCCTGGGTGTCATCGGTATCGGCCGAATCATGCGTGGTAAGGTAAAGACCAACACCCCGGTGGTGGCTATCGGTGCCGACGGCAAGAAGCGTAACGGTCGTATCCTGAAGATCATGGGCCATTCCGGCCTGCAGCGTGTGGAAGTTGAAGAAGCCCAGGCTGGCGATATTGTGTGTGTGAGTGGCCTGGACCAGCTGTATATTTCCGATACCCTGTGTGATCCCTCTAACGTTGAAGCGCTGCCGGCGCTGACCGTAGACGAGCCCACCGTATCCATGACCTTCCAGGTGAACGATTCCCCGTTCGCCGGTAAAGAAGGCAAGTATGTAACCAGCCGTAATATCAAAGAGCGTCTGGAAAAAGAGCTGCTGCACAACGTGGCGTTGCGGGTTGAAGAAGGCGATTCTGCCGACAAGTTCAAGGTGTCCGGTCGTGGTGAGCTGCACCTGTCGGTTCTGATCGAGAACATGCGCCGCGAAAACTTCGAGCTGGCCGTAGGCCGTCCGGAGGTGGTGATCAAGGAAGTCGACGGCGAGAAGCAAGAACCGTATGAAAACGTGATCATCGACATCGAAGAGCAGCATCAGGGCCCGATTATGGAGCAGATGGGCCTGCGCAAGGGTGACATGACCAACATGATCCCGGACGGTAAGGGCCGTATCCGCCTGGAATACACCATTCCGGCCCGTGGCCTGATCGGTTTCCGGAACACCTTCCTGACCATGACTTCCGGTACCGGCATCCTGACCTCCACCTTCAGCCACTACGGCCCGGTGAAAATGGGTGACGTAACCAGCCGTCAGAACGGCGTTATCGTTTCCATGGCGACCGGTACCGCGCTGACCTACTCGCTGGAAACCCTGCAGAGCCGGGGCAAGCTGTTCCTGGACCCGGGCCAGGAAATCTACGAAGGCCAGCTGTGTGGTATCCATAGCCGCGACAACGACCTGGTGGTTAACCCCACCAAGGGCAAGAAGCTGGACAACATGCGTGCCTCTGGTAAAGACGAAGTGATCGGCCTGGTGCCGCCCATCAAGTTCACTCTTGAGCAGGCGCTGGAGTTTATCGACGACGACGAACTGGTTGAGGTAACGCCCAAGTCCATTCGTCTGCGCAAAAAGCTCCTGACCGAAAACGAGCGTAAGCGCGCTAACAAGAAGTAACTCTTCCGGGGCCAGGAAATCGTTGTGAGGCAGTAAACGCTTCCGTCTGTTTTCCTGGCCCCTGTATTTTCCTCGCCCGTCTCAGCTAGACTGCCGTTATCCCCGAAACGGAGTTTTCCATGCTGACCCTCTATCCTGAAATCGAGCCCTACGCACGCCACCGACTGGCGGTGGATCATCCCCATGAGCTGTACCTCGAGGAATCCGGCAATCCGGACGGAATTCCGGTGATTGTCGTTCATGGCGGGCCGGGTGGCGGTTGTGAGGATTACCACCGGCGCTTTTTCGACGCCGAACGTTTCCGGATTATTTTGCTGGATCAGAGGGGCGCCGGACGATCGACCCCGTTGGCCGAGCTGGAGGGTAACAGCACAGACAAACTGGTTGAGGATCTTGAGGCGGTTCGGCATTTTCTCGGCATCGATCGCTGGTTGCTGTTTGGGGGAAGCTGGGGCTCCACGCTAAGCCTGGTCTATGCCGAAACCCATCCAGACCGGGTTCTGGGGTTGGTATTGAGAGGTATCTTTCTGTGCCGGCCCCAGGATATTCACTGGTTTTATCAGGACGGCGCCAGCCGGGTATTCCCGGATTACTGGCAGGACTACCTTGCCCAGATTCCGGAGGTGGAGCGGAATGATATGGTGTCGGCCTACTACCGGCGCCTGACCAGTGCCAATGAGCTGGTGCAGATTCAGGCCGCGAAAGCCTGGTCCGTCTGGGAAGGGCGGTGCGCCACATTGCATCCCAATCCCAAAGTAGTAGAGCATTTTGGCCACCCTCATGTGGCCATCGCGCTGGCCCGGATTGAATGCCACTATTTCATGAATCATGCGTTCCTTGAGCCCGACCAGATCGTGCGTGATGCCTCGCGGCTAAAGGACATTCCGGGCGTGATTGTTCACGGCCGCTATGACATGGTTTGCCCGCTGGATAATGCCCTCGCGCTGAGTAAGGCCTGGCCGGAGGCGGAATTTCAGATTATCCGGGATGCTGGCCACTCGGCATCCGAGCCGGCAATTGTGGATGCCCTGATGCGGGGCGTTGAGAATGTGGTTGCCAGAAGTCTTCCCTCTGTTGGCTGAGAATGCGACTTTTTATTGATCTGACAGGGTTGCGGTGGTCTTGCGGGCTCTATACACTTTTCGCGTTTCAGAAATTTAACCCTCGGTGTTAACGCTCAAGGGAATGAATGAAAGGACTGATCCAGCGCGTTTCGGAAGCCAGTGTAGCCGTGGATGGTGAAACGATTGCCCGTATTGGTCCCGGGTTGCTCTTGCTCCTCGGCGTAGAAAGGAACGATACACTGAATGAGGCAAAGGAACTGTGCCGAAAAATCCTCTCCTATCGGGTTTTCCCCGATGAGCAGGGCCGGATGAACGTGAATGTTCAGGATGCCGGTGGCTCATTACTTGTAGTCCCTCAGTTTACGCTTGCTGCTGACACGTCCTCTGGCACGCGCCCGGGTTTTTCCCTGGCGGCCGCACCGGAGCTGGCGAACCGGCTTTATGGTGACTTTGTGGCTGAAGCAAGTAGCCAGCTAGGCGTCGAGCGTGTAGGTACGGGGAAGTTTGGTGCAGATATGAAAGTGGCACTGATCAATGATGGCCCGGTTACCTTTATGTTGGAGTCTGCCCGGAGAGGGTAGTGCACAAAAATGTGACGCAGTTGCCAACAGTGCCTCACGAAAGTGCGTGATTTGGGGTATTGTTTTGTGGCCTCAGAATGTGAAGGTCTCGGTTGGAAGGTAACCGGTTGTTTTGTGGATTTTTTTGGTTATCTGGCCCTGAATTTGTTGTGGAAACGGGAGAGGTTGTTAGTCCAGGCTGATCTAACGACAAAGGTTACGAATGCAAATGGGGCTAAAAAATGGCCATTAAAAATTTGCAAAAAATGGAACATTGTATTAAAGCAGGTTCATCACGCAGAGCTTTAATAAAGCTGTGTAAGTGGTTGAGATCTAAGGCAAGCGTGCTTGTCTTATAAAAAGAAGAAAAGCTGTTCCCACAGGAATGACAGGGGCAGTCAGATACCCGGCAGGCAGAGCCAAGCGTTGTGCCGGCCAATAAAAATCGGGATTTAGACCCGTCGAAAACCTGAGTTAACTCAAAAAGGAAGACGCAACATGAAAAAAAACGATTCTTGCTTCTGCTATTGCAGCTGCAACCTTCTCTGGCGCTGCGCTGGCCCAGGAAAGCAACCTGCCGACTATCTACGGTAACATCCAGCTGGCCGTTACCCATGATAACGTCGACGGTGGCGGTTCCGAAGTTGAGCATTTCGACAATGGTTCTACCATTGGCGTGCTGCACGACCACCAGGTCGCTCCGGGTGTTGAAGGTTTCTTCAAAGCCGAATTCCACTTCAATGCTGACGATAACAACGACGCTGGCTCTGGCATCTATGAGATCGACGAAGCTTATGTAGGTGTTCGTGGCGATAACTTTGGTCAGATCTGGTAGGTAAGGACGATTCAACTTACGAGACAGCTGTTGACGAAATCAACCAGTTCTTCGAAGTTGCAACTCTGAGCCTGTCTCCGGGTTACCAGACTGGCGAAAGCGACCTGATTCAGTATCGCTCCCCGTCCTTCGGTGGTCTGACTCTGGGCGCAGCTGTTCAGTTCAAAGGTGATGGAGAAACTAGCGTTCGCCAAGTGGCTGACCCAGTAACTGGCGAGCTCAGCGATGTTGAAACTAGCGGCGAGAAAGCTTACCCATGGCAGCTCTCAGCAGTGTATGCAGTTGATGCTCTGGAACTGGCCTTCGCTGTTGACTCCAACGACGGTGCCGGTTCTTCCAACGAGAACACCTACGGCCTGCGTGCCAGCTACAACCTGGACAATCTGCGCCTGACAGGTGAGTTCCATACCACCAAAGATGCTCAGGACAAGTTTGGCGTAATGGGTGTTTACACTCTGGGCAAAAACCAGTTTGCACTCGCCTATGAGCTGGTTCAGTATGATGACAAGTATGCTGGAGACGACGCCGCTCGTCTGGCAGACAAGGATGTGGATACTGTTACCCTGCAGGCGCTGCACAACCTGTCTGACAACATGTATGTCTATGTCGAAGGCTACCTCGGTGGCGGTGACGACGGCGTATACGGCGTTGCTGACAAGAGCGAACGCTCTGTTGCAGCCGTTGGTGCAACTTACTACTTCTGATCAGCTAACCAGCTAATCAAGTAGTCTCAAAAACCGGTGACTCAGGTCACCGGTTTTTGTATTTTCAGGGGCCCGTTTTTTGGAGTCTGTCATGGCCGTCGAACTTGAAATCAAACTGACCCTATCGGAACGGGCGCAGGCGCAAGCCCTGGAGTGGTTGCTTGCGCAGCCTGAGGCCAAGCCTGGTGGTCAAAAACTCCTGGTGAATCGCTACTACGATACGCCGGACGCAGCGCTCAACAGGGCCAGGGCGGCACTTAGGGTGAGGCAATCCGGAAATCGCTACATCCAGACCCTGAAAACCCAGGGCGAATTTGTTGATGGCGCCCATCGCCGGCAGGAGTGGGAGTGGCCGCTGCTAGGGCCTGAGCTGGATCTGTCGCTGCTCGAAAGTACGCCCTTGAAAAAGCAGTTGGATCTTCAGCAACTCCAGGTGGCCTTTGAAACCAACTTCGCCCGCCAGGTGGTCATGCTGGAAACTGCGGATGCGCTTGTTGAAGTGGCCGTGGACTCCGGCGAGATTGTGGGTGGGGGACAATCCCGAGCCCTCCACGAAGTGGAGTTCGAGCTGAAATCCGGAAACCCAGCAGCACTGATTTCCTGGGCACGGATGTTGGCAGATGAAGTGCCAGTGTTTCTGAATCTGGTGAGCAAAGCCGAGCAGGGATACTACCTGGCCGGAATCTATCGACCGGAACCGGACCAGGCTCCTGGCGAGTTGTCTGTCACGGAGTTTCTCCAACAACTCAGTCTCAGTTGGCTTCTGCAAAAACCGCTGAATTGCCCAGAGGCTGCTCTGCTGCAGGTAAAAAACGCGGCTATACAAGCGGGAGTGCAAGTGTTGTGGGATGAAATCCAGCCAATAACAGGCCAACACGCCGTGCCAGAACTGATAGAAAAAGCGCCCCGTCTTGGCGCGCTTCAGTTGGCGCTGGCGGCAGCGTCTGCCACTAACTGAGCCCCAGCAGGGCCGTGGCCACGCTGAAGTAAATCAGCACGCCGCTGACATCGGCAATGGTGGTAATCAGCGGGGTACTGGCCGTTGCCGGGTCAAACTTCAGCTTGTCCAGCAGGAAAGGCAGCAGCATGCCGATCAGGCTGCCCACCATCACCACGGCGATCATGGTAACGGCTACCACAAAGGCAATTTCCGGCCCGGCGCGCATAAAGCCAACCACCATCACTGCAACAGCCATGGTAACGCCAAGGGCGCTGGCTACCAGGGTTTCTTTACCCAGCAATTTGCCCCAGTCGGCGACGGTAACATCACCAGTAGCCATACCCCGTACCATAAGCGTGGCTGACTGAGCCCCGGCATTACCGGCGCTGGCGACCAGAAGCGGCATGAAGAACAGCAAGGCAATGTGTTCGGAAATAATGTCTTCAAAATAGGCAATGCCGGCCCCGGTAAAGATGTTGGCAAACACCAGAATTACCAACCATTGCACCCGCGAGCGGTAGAGCGAGAAGGGTGTTGCATCCCTCAGGCCGGTTTCAAGTTTGCCCACCGTGGCGCCTTTGTGGATGTCTTCGGTGGCTTCTTCTTCCGCTACGTCCATGGCGTCATCGTAGGTGACGATGCCCACCAGCCGTTCGTCCTGATCCAGAATTGGCAATGCCAGCAAGTCGTAGCGTGATATCAGCCGGGCCACTTCTTCCTGGGGGGTGTCGGTGCTGGCGGTCACCAGGCCCGTAGCAATCAGGTCGTCCACCGGCGTGCCAGGCATTGCGGTAATCAGGTTCCGAAGGGAAACTGCACCCACCAGTTTGTGCTGGTCATCGATCACGTACGCCTGGTAGATGGTTTCTTTATCCGGCGCGGTGTTTCGGAGCAGGTTAATCGCCGCGCTGGCGGACATGCCGGTGCTGATCACCCGTATTCCGAGCTCATCAGGGCGCCGGCGGTGCCTTCCTCAAAGCTTGCCAGGCGCCGAAGGTCTTCCCGTTCTTTGCTGGCGAGGGACTGGAACAGGGTGTGCTGGCGCTTCTCATCCAGCAGGTTGAAGAAGTCGGCCCGTTCGTCCGAGGGCATGGCGGTTACCAGCTCAGCCAGGTCTTGGGTGGGCAACAGCTCCGCGATCAACGTTTGGGTGTTGGGGCCGATATAACCGAATACCTTGGCGCTTTGCTCTGTTGTCAGGGCCCGAAGAAGGCGGATGCCTTCCTCGTTATCCGGATTTTCCTCAACAAACTCCGCGAGGTCGGCGGCATTGAAGGTGGCCGCCGCGGCCTGAATCTGCGCTTCGTCACCGGTGGCGATCGCCTCAAAGAGGGGTTGATAGAATTCGGAGTCCAGGTATGACATGCGTTACCTTACTCTTTCGGAGTCATTGTTTCGGCTGTCTGCTCGTTGTGATTGTGCAGGTCTCGCCACTGCTTGAGGAATTCCCTGTACCGGTCCAGGGCCTCCTCAACCACAGATACAGATGGGGTGTCGGTTGATCGGACCAGCACAATCAGTCCCTTGCCCTCAACCTCTTCGTTGGTGGGAGGGTGACAAATCACTTCATTGTCGTGATCGATGTAGGCCAGTGCGGTGCCAATACCGTGGCGAACCAGGGCGCTGACGATGTCAGCCCAGGTCAGGTCGTCCAGTCCCAGGTCGTAGCGGTGGGGGTGGTCACGCTCGTAGTTGAACATGTCTTCCAGCACTTTCTCTGAACCCGGCGCCACCACCGCGCGCACCATGATTTCCGGATAGGTTCGAACCGGCCGGATGATGGTTCTCACCCCCAGGGCCTTGAAGCGATCCCGGTTGGCATCACTCACGCATTCCACGGTGGTTTTGCCGCCAAGGTTGGACTCTGCCAGCCGGTGCGCGATATCGAAGGTCAGGCTGTCTGACATAGGGTCTGATTCGTCGGCTGCCAGCACGATGATGTGCTTGGCGCTGCCAGCATGCACGGACTTCAGCGCTTCCGGGTCGTTCCCTGCGCCGTGAAAATGAACGACGCCGCAGTCGGACAGTTCTGCTGGCAGCCCTCCCGGAAATTGCCGCGTAAGCAGCATAATCGGCACTGTGTGGTACTCAGGGACCGAGCGAATCTGCGAGGCGAATCGCATGAAGTACTGCTCGCCGCCGCTTCGAGGTGTGTTGATGATGACAATGTGGTCTTTCATTTTGTAAATCCAGCGTCCAGTCAGTATGCGTTCTCTGCGGTAGAAACGGTATTCGATGTAATCACTGACGATCAGGGTCAGTAGCGTAATGGCGGAGATAAACATCAGCAGGATGGTGCTGATGCGGCCAACGGGCGTTACCGGCGAGTAGTCACCATAGCCAACGGTAACCAGTGTCGTCATGGTGAGCCACACGGCTTCGAAGAATGAGAGCGGTTCTGCTGCCCAGAGGATCAGCGTATGCGTGACAACGAGTCCGCCGAGGATAGTAAAGAGTCGGTTTATCCGGCTTCGGATGAGCCCGCCCATAGGGAGGTGAGATTGGGTGTGCTCCGGATTCAGAGGGCGTCTATTTCGCATCATGGAGAGCGGGTGCCTGTTCAGTCCTTGGCGAGTTCGTTATACAGTACCTGAAATATATCAGAGAGACAGAGGGTTGCGTTATGTCTGAGCCATGGGCTTCACTGCCGGGAGCGCTCAAGGAGGAGATTTCCGGATGCTGGCCATCGGTATTCCCGGAGGGGCTGCCAGGCTGGCTGGCTGGTGACCATGTCTCAGAAGCCGATGTGGCAGAGGCTATTTCCCGGAGCCTGTTTCTCCGGCAAACCCTTGAGCGACATCCGGAGCAGATTCGCCCCGCCGTTGCTGCCCGGCCTCTGACCGAACCAACCACAGAGGCCTGGCTGGCTGATCGCTGGCGGGATTACCTCCAGGGCGTTGACTCTGAACCGGCCTTGCATGCAGCACTTCGCCAGTACCGTCGGGAAATCCAGTTCCGCATTATCTGGCGTGACCTGATGAACTGGGCAGACCTGAACGAAACCATGCTGGCCACCAGCGCCTTTGCCGACGTGGCCATTGATGGCGCTCTCAGCTGGCTTTATGAAAAGGCCTGTGAGGAATTCGGTACCCCCATGGGTCGTGACCCGGTGACCGGTGCCCACGTGCCCCAGAAAATGGTGGTGCTGGGTATGGGTAAGCTGGGCGGTCGGGAGCTCAACGTTTCCTCGGATATCGACCTGATCTTTGCCTTTCCCTCCAAGGGGGAAACCGAAGGTGGCCGCCGGGCCCTGGATAACCAGCAGTTCTTCATCCGCCTTGGCCAGCGACTGATTCAGGCGCTGGACCAGATTACGGCGGATGGTTTTGTGTTCCGGGTGGACATGCGCCTGCGGCCCTACGGCCAGAGTGGCGCGCTCGCTCTTAGCTTTGCCGCCCTGGAAACCTATTACCAGGATCAGGGGCGCGATTGGGAACGTTACGCCATGGTCAAGGCCCGCGTTGTGGCTGGCGACCGGCGTGCCGGTGAGGTGTTGATGGCGAGCCTCAAGCCCTTTGTTTACCGCAAATACATTGATTTCAGTGCGTTCGAGTCACTTCGTAGCATGAAAGACATGATCAGCCGGGAAGTTCGCCGCAAGGGGCTGGAGAACAATATCAAACTGGGCAGTGGCGGTATCCGCGAGATCGAATTCGTGGTGCAGGCTTTCCAGCTGATCCGCGGCGGCCGAGACCGGGAGCTGCAACAGCGGGAATTGCTGAATATCCTCAAGGAACTGGAAGAGCTGGAGCTGCTGCCGTCTTCTGTTGTGAAGGAGTTGCGCGAGGCCTATGTGTTTCTGCGCAACCTGGAACACGCCCTGCAGGGTATGGAAGACAAGCAGACCCAGGTTCTGCCGGACGATGAACTGTCGCAGGCCCGGGTTGCGCGCATTATGGAGTTTGATGACTGGGCCGCCTTCCAGCATGCGCTGGATGAACACCGCAACCGCGTGGCCCGGCACTTCGCCAACATCATTGCGACCGAGGACGAGGAAGGCGATTCCGAAAACGGCGTTGATGACGGCTGTTACGAGCTCTGGCTGGCAGAAATGGAAGAGCCCGCCGCTATAGAGTGGCTGGCGGAAAAGGGCTTCGAAAACCCGGAAGACAGTTACAAGCGCCTGGCGAGCCTGCGGGATAGCCGAACCGTGCAGACCCTGCAAACCCAAGGCCGCAAACGCCTCAACCAGTTCATGCCGTTATTGCTGAACGCGTTGATGGATGTTGAGAATGCGTCGGAAACCCTCGACCGGGTATTGCAGCTGGTCGAGGCCATTTTGCGCCGCACCGCCTACATGGTGCTGCTGGTGGAAAACCCCGGCGCGCTTACGCAGCTGGTGCGCCTGTGTAGCGACAGCCCCTGGATTGCCCGCCTGCTGGCAGAAACCCCGCTGCTGCTGGACGAACTGCTGAATGCCGAGAGCCTGTACAGCCCGCCTGCCAAGGAAGAGCTGCAGGACGACCTGCGCCAGCAGATGCTGCGCATTCCCTATGAAGACCTGGAAGAGCAGATGGAGGCGTTGCGCTACTTCAAAAAGGCCCATGTGCTGCGGGTGGCGGCTTCTGAGCTCAAGGGAACTTTGCCCCTGATGAAGGTGAGTGATTACCTGACCTGGATTGCCGAAGTGGTGCTGGACCATGTGGTGGATGTGGCCTTCTCCAACCTCGTCAGCCGCCATGGTTATCCGCGCCGGGCCGATGGTTCGGCGTGTGACACAGACTTCGCCATCATCGGTTACGGCAAGCTCGGCGGTATCGAACTCGGTTACACCTCGGACCTCGACTTGGTGTTTGTGCATCAGGCCGATCCGCAACTGGCCACCGATGGTGACAAGCCCATCGACAACGCGGTGTTCTACACCCGCCTGGGCCAGCGCATTGTGCACATTCTCAGCACCCAGACGCCCTCAGGCCAGCTTTATGAAGTGGATATGCGGTTGCGCCCGTCCGGTAACTCCGGCTTGCTGGTGAGTACCCTGCAGGCCTTTGAGAAATACCAGCAGAACGATGCTTGGACCTGGGAGCACCAGGCCCTGGCCCGGGCCCGTGGCGTGGCCGGCTGCCCGGATACCCTTCAAGCCTTCGAGGATATTCGCCACCAGATTCTGTGCGCGCCAAGGGATAAAACCGCCCTGCGCCAGGAGGTGGTGGAGATGCGGGAGAAAATGCGCAGCAGCCTCGGCACGCCGGAAATCCGGCGGGACGAAGTGTTTCACATCAAACACGACGCCGGCGGTATTGTGGATATCGAATTCATGATGCAGTACCTGATGCTGGCCTGGAGTGCTGAACACCCGGAGCTGACCCAGTGGAGCGACAATATTCGCCAGATGGAAGAGCTGGGCCGTGCCGGTGTATTGCCGGTGGAGGACACAGAGAAGTTGCGGGAGGTATACATCACCCTGCGTTCGACCATTCACCGCAGGGCGCTACAAAACCTGAACAGCCAGGTGGAGGGTAGTGCCTTTCAGGAAGAGCGTGACTACATCCAAAGTATGTGGAAAAAAGTGATGATTCAGTAGCAAGCTAAATTTATTTCTGTCCGGCTTTCCTGCTAGAATGCCCGATCCCCGAAAAACCGCTTATTCAGGAGCAAAATACAATGTCGATGGCTGATCGCGATGGCGTTATCTGGCTGGATGGTGAAATGGTTCCCTGGCGGGAAGCCAAAACCCACGTACTCACCCATACCCTTCATTACGGCCTTGGCTGCTTTGAAGGCGTGCGTGCCTACAACACCGCGAACGGCCCGGCCATTTTCCGCCTGAAAGAGCACACCGACCGCTTGTTCCGCTCGGCCCACATCCTGAACATGAAGATGCCGTTCACCAAGGAAGAGCTGAACGAAGCCCAGTGTGCTGCGGTTCGTGAAAACAATCTGGACGAAGCCTACCTCCGCCCGATGGTGTTTCTGGGCTCCGAAGGCATGGGTCTGCGCGCTGACAACCTGAACAGCCACGTGATGGTCGCCGCCTGGAGCTGGCCCTCGTACATGTCGCCGGAAGCCAAAGAGCTGGGCATCAAGGTGCGCACCTCTTCCTACACCCGCCACCACGTGAACATCACCATGTGCAAGGCGAAGGCCAACGGCAACTACATCAACTCCATGCTGGCCCTGAACGAAGCCATCTCCGGCGGCGCGGAAGAGGCCCTGTTGCTGGATAACGAAGGCTACGTGGCTGAAGGTTCTGGCGAGAACATCTTCATCGTACGCGACGGCGTGCTGCATACCCCGGAATTGACCTCCTGCCTGGAAGGCATCACCCGCGCCACGATCCTCGACTTCGCCCGCGACATGGGCCTGGAAGTTCGCGAGCGCCGCATTACCCGCGACGAAGTCTACATCGCCGAAGAAGCCTTCTTCACCGGCACCGCCGCCGAAGTACTGCCCATCCGTGAACTGGATGGCCGTCAGATTGGTGAAGGTAAGCGTGGGCCGGTTACCGAGAAGCTGCAGGCTAAGTACTTTGCGGCGGTTAAGGGTGAGTTGCCGGAGCATTCGGATTGGTTGACGCTGGTTAACGCTTAATTCCGCCATAGTCCTGGGTAAAAGGATTGGAGAATCATGTCGAGTCAAGGTATTGGTCGAGAAGTCTTTGAAGTGCAGGCCGAGGCCTTGCGCGCAACGGCAGAAAAGTTGAGCCAGGAGTTTGATCAGGCGGTAGACATGATTCTGTCAACGTCCGGTAGGGTTATTGTGTCTGGCATGGGGAAGTCCGGGATTATCGGTAACAAGATTGCGGCTACACTGGCCTCTACCGGCACCCCCAGCTTTTCTGTGCATCCTGCGGAAGCCTATCACGGCGATTTGGGGATGTTTACGGCAGATGATGTTGCCATTTTGATCTCATACAGTGGTGAAACAGAAGAGGTGATACGCCTGGTTCCCTCATTGCGCCATTTCGGAGTCAAGATCATTGCCCTGGTGGGCAATCCTGAATCGACATTGGGGCGCAACAGTGACCTTGTTTTAGATGTGTCGGTGGAGCGAGAAGCTTGCCCAAACAACCTGGCACCAACTACCTCCACAACAGTAACGTTGGCGATGGGCGATGCTCTGGCAGTTGCCTTAATCGAGCGCCGCCAGTTTAAACCGCATGATTTTGCTGTTTTCCACCCCGGCGGGAGCCTTGGGCGGCGATTGCTCACGCGTGTGAAAGATGTGATGCATACCGATCTGCCGATATGCACATCGCGCGATAGCATGAAGGAAGTGATCATGACCGCAAGCCAGGCGGGATTGGGGCTTGCTGTTGTGGTCGATGATGGCGAAATAAAAGGTATTATCACCGACGGCGACCTTCGCCGGGCGTTGTTCAATCATGACTCGCTTGATGGTTTAACAGCAGAAAGCGTGATGACTCGCAGCCCAATGCTGATCAACGAGAATGAGATGTTTGCTGACGCAGAGAATATCATGCTGAAAGCGAGTATCACTTCTCTTTTGGTTGTTAGTGAGCAAGGGGCTTTAAGTGGGGTGTTGAAGCTGCAGGATGCGGGTAGGGTTGTTTGAGTGTTCTCTATGGGCTTCTCTAGGAGAGTCTGCGCCCACATTTCTAAGTGTGAAGAGTCGTTAGTTAAACAATGTGGGTCCCTGTTATGTCAATTCTTTTTACCTTAGGGCTTTACCAGACTCGTAAGCCTGAACGTTGGCAATCCAAGCACAAGGTATTTTTTTATTTGAGCCAGTCTTTGAGGTCGCTCGGAATTGATAGCTGTTTTCTATGTAATCCTGCATCGGTAAAAGAGCGCTTTATTGAAAGTGAGGCCGAGTACTTTTTTGAGGGTGAAAAAGATCTTGTTCAGTTGTTGGACGAAAAAAACATAACCCACCTGGTTATTTGGGGAGGGCGAACAGATGCTGACGAACGTATTCGGAAAGAAGTTGGTGGCCGTGTAAGAGTCATCTATGGCGAGTATGGCTGGTTCCCTCAGTCCCAACATTGTTACTTTAGCCCTAATGGCACCAATGCAGATGCGGATCTTTGGAACGAAGGATTAGCCGAGCATAAATTGGATCGTCGTCGTTTCCTTTTTGCTCGCCGAAAACTGTTATTCTCAATGCTGGGGTGGCGAGGGATGGTTTCCCCGCCGGAGTTTTTCCGGCAGTGCTTCTTCGATGTCCAAAAGAAAATATTTGTTCCTTTACAGGATGAGCAGGATACAAATATTGTTCTTTCTTCGCCGGTCAAAACTATGTCGGCTTTTGTCGAGGGCCTGTCATCCACGTACCCGGATCAAAAATTCCTGGTGCGTGCCCATCCAAGGGCTCATTATGAGTCACTCCCAAAGTTGCCCAATGTCGAGTATCAGTCGCCAGCGGTAAACCCTTTTAAGAGTTATAAAGAATACGGTGGCGTGCTCGGTATTAACTCGACCATGCTGTTGCAGTTTGCTCTGCTTGGATTGCCAGTTGCAGGAATTGGCGAAGGGGTTGCCTCCCATAGTGGCGTATATACCGACTTGGACTGGTACGACCTTCCGCAGGATATCAGCTTGCTTGGCTCCGATCCTGATGCAGCGGCTAAAGTTATTGATTATATGCTTCGCGTTAAACAAGTCAATCTTCCAGATCTTCGTAGTCCAAAGTACGTGAAACAAAGTTATATTTATCGACTGCTTACATCCTGATATCAAGTAGAAAATTTTCCTGCTAGTGATCCAAGCCTAAGTAATAAGGCTTAATCGTACTTGGGGGCTCTTTTGGCAACAACTCTAGTCATCGTTTCATTCAATAGCTTTAAAGTGATTGAGCAATGCCTGGGCGGCGTCATAGACGCTGGAAACCTCGGTGTGATTATCGTCGATAACGGCAGCCCGGATGGCAGTGCGTCAGCGCTGTCAGCTCGCTTTCCGTCTGCGGAGGTAGTTGCTCTCGTGCAGAATATTGGATATGGCCGAGCTGCTAACAAAGGATTTGAGCGAGTAGAAACAGAATATGCGCTCCTGCTTAATCCAGATATTGTTGGAGACATGGAAACGATTCAGCGACTGGAGCAGCGCATGGGCGGCTTGTCCGGTGATGTGGCCATTCTTGCGCCAGCGGTTAATCCCCGGGATTTTCGGAGGGATGGGCTTGTTGAGCGGGATTGGGTTATTGGTGCCGCGCTGTTATTTCGCATGCAGTCTTGGGCAGATGTGGGTGGTTTCGATGAGAATATTTTTCTCTTCTCTGAGGAAACAGACTTATGTATGCGAATTAAAGAAGCGGGTAAAAAGATATTCTTGGATTCAGATGTCTATATTGAGCACCTGTCAAAGCAATCTAGCACTCCAAGCGTTGAAGTTGATTTTTTGAAGGACTGGCATTATGCGTGGTCAAATCAATACTTGGCTGTAAAGCATGGGTTTGCGCATGGTAAGTGCCATCCTCGAAGGCGTTTGCTTATCTATGGGGTGAAGTTTCTGACGGCAACCAATGCCAAAAAGCGACAGAAATATAAAGCGAGATTTATGGGAGTGAGAGCCTTTTTATCCGGTGAGAAGGCGTTTTTAAGTGATGGTAGCCCTCAGCAATCGCATCGCCTTGGTTGAGGCATGCCCATTTTCTGATTCGTGATCTTGCCCCATTCGCCATACAGTAGCCCGCTTAGTAAGCCTATCGGGGTCCAGAATACTAAGTAGATTTCCTGTGGGCTGGTTACAAGTGTGTCAGGATCAGTGAAGCACAGTCCGCCCACAGTGGCGATCATCCATAATGTCAGGTTTCGTTCGTGATTTTTCCGCGTGAATGCTTTTAGAAGCAGGGCAGTAAACAGAAGTACAATCGAAACAAAGGCTAATATTCCACCGTCAACCCAGGTAGAAAGAAAGAGGTTATGAGGGTGATCGTGTCTGACGCCCATTGCTTGTTTGATTGCGGTGCCAATCTCTGTCTCTGCAACGGATGATGCAGCTCCAATACCCTTCCAGAAGAATTCGTCGATATTGCTTAGTGTCGCACTCCAAATCTCTAGGCGGTAAGACGTCCCCCGGTTCATCATGCTATCGAAAATGTGGAGGTCAGCAATAAAGATCAGGATGCAAGCTATGAGAATAGCGGGAACAACCAATCGCCTGCTATCTTTTGAGAGCATGGTGATAAAAACAAGCCACGCAAAGAGAGTAACCCCAAGAGGAGCGCGGCTTTGGTTGAGTATTGCATAGAGGGTTACGGAAATAAGGGCTAGGGTGGCAAGTAAAAGATCTTTCTTTTGGCCCATTCGCAGACTAGTTAGAGAAACAATCCAGAGCATAATCAGAATGGAAGAGCTGGCAATAATATCATCCAAAAGCCCAAGTCCAGTTATTCGTTCGGGGTATTCTGAGTTGAGCATATACAAGAGAATGGCGATAAGGGCTCCGGCGATCAGTCCTGCTTGTATTGTGTATCCATGTGCTTGCTTTCGGTGCATCCCTAATTTGGCGTAGAGGTGTAGGGCGGTGAAAAAAATAAGGGTTTCGAGAAACCAGCGAGAATGGCGTAGAATTTCTTCAGACCGGTTAGGGACGTCACTCCAGTACACTGAAAGGTAAAGTATCGTGATCAGCCCCATAGCTGAGAGGAAGCTAGGGGATCTGATGGAAGATTCGAGAGCTCGCTTTCTTAAAGCAAGGTACAGGGTCGCCGGCATCATTCCAACAAAGAAAAATGCTCGAAATAGATCGTCGAACTCCTGAGTAAGTCCCAGAAAAATAAACAACAGGAAAGATACTTGTAGGACTGTCTCAGCGCGGTTTGAGCGCTTAGTGCTATGGGCTACAACAGCTTCGTTCATAGAGGGCATATTTTTCAGTAGAGAGTGGGTATATCATTGAGCGCGCAATTATCGCCTATTTTTCGTCTTTATTCAGGAATTGGCTGAATTTTCAAGCATAAATTTGAAAGCTGAACGTTACCTTATGAAACTACTCATAACCGGCGGGGCCGGCTTCATAGGCTCCGCCGTCATCCGCCACATCATCCAGAACACCGAGGACGAAGTGGTCAACGTCGACAAGCTCACCTACGCCGGCAACCTCGAAAGCCTGGTGCAAGTGAGCGACAGCGAACGCTACGCCTTCGAACAGGTCGACATCTGTAACCGCGCCGAACTGGACCGTGTACTGTCCCAACACCAGCCGGACGCCATTATGCACCTGGCTGCAGAAAGCCACGTAGACCGTTCGATAGACGGGCCGGCTGATTTTATCGAAACTAACATCGTGGGCACCTACACGTTGCTGGAGGCCAGCCGGCAGTACTGGCAGGCACTGGAATGCGATAAAAAAGCCAACTTCCGCTTCCACCACATCAGTACAGATGAGGTGTACGGTGATCTCCCTCACCCCGATGAATCGGATGCCGCCAAAGAGCGTCTATTCACTGAGCGTACGGCATACGCGCCCAGTAGCCCCTACAGCGCCAGTAAAGCCAGCTCAGACCACTTGGTAAGGGCATGGCGCCGAACCTATGGCCTGCCAACGCTGGTCACTAATTGCTCCAACAACTACGGGCCCTACCATTTCCCGGAGAAACTCATCCCGTTGATGATTCTCAATGCGTTGGAAGCAAAGCCCTTACCAGTCTATGGCAAAGGCGACCAGATCCGCGATTGGCTCTACGTCGAAGATCATGCTCGAGCACTGTATAAAGTGGTCACCGAGGGGCAGCCGGGTGAAACCTACAACATTGGCGGGCATAATGAAAAGCAAAACATCGACGTAGTCCACACCCTTTGCGATATCCTTCAGGAACTGCGCCCGCAGCAAGCCAGCTACCGTGATCTGATCACCACCGTAAAAGACCGCCCAGGCCACGACAGGCGCTACGCCATAGACGCCAGTAAAATCCAGAAAGAACTCGGCTGGGTGCCTCAGGAAACCTTCGAAACCGGCATCCGAAAAACCGTACAGTGGTACCTCAACAACCTCGACTGGTGCCAGCGAGTACAAGACGGTAGCTACCAAAGAGAGCGCCTAGGGGAGGGGGAATGAACATCCTACTCCTAGGCAAAACTGGCCAAGTCGGCTTCGAGCTCCACCGCACTCTCTCCCCGCTGGGCACCATAACCGCCCCAGGCAGAGAGAAACTGGACCTAACTAACGAACAAGCCGTAACCGACTATCTCGCCCAAATTCAGCCGAACCTGATAGTAAACGCAGCCGCCTACACAGCCGTAGACGCTGCCGAAGAAAACCAGCAAGCCGCCCAACGCCTGAACGCCGGCTTACCCAAACAGCTGGCAGAATACGCAAAGGCCAATAACGCCCGCTTGGTGCACTATAGCAGTGACTACGTATACCCAGGAACTGGCAGCGAGGCCTGGCAAGAAACCAGCCCAACAGGCCCATTGAGCGTATACGGCCAAACCAAACTCGAAGGTGACCAAGCCATTGAACAAAGCGGCGCGGGCCACCTCATTTTCCGAACCAGCTGGGTCTACAGCGCCCGTGGCAACAACTTCATGAAAACCATGTTACGGCTGGCCCAAAGCAAGGAAGAGCTGAGCATCGTCGCGGATCAGGTGGGAGCTCCGACACCGGCACGATTGATTGCACAGGTAACCGCCCTGGCTATCCACGGCCAGTTAAAAACAGGCCTTTACCATTTGGCTCCCAGAGGAGAAACCAGCTGGCATGGCTTTGCCCAGGATATTTTCCGGCAAGCACAGCGGGCCGGGGAAACTCTATCCATGGGCCCCGACAATGCCCGGGCTATCCCCACAAGCGACTATCCAACGCCGGCGAAACGACCATTGAACTCGCGGATGGCCCTGAGCAAACTGGAAAACGCCTTGAATATCCAGCTGCCGGACTGGCAAAGCCAGCTGACGCTCACCCTGAACGAATACCTGGAGAAGTAAATGAAAGGGATCATCCTCGCCGGTGGCTCCGGCACCCGCCTTTATCCGATTACCCGAGGCATCTCCAAGCAGCTCCTCCCGGTGTACGACAAGCCCATGATCTACTATCCGCTGTCGGTCCTGATGCTGGCTGGTATTCGGGATATTCTTGTCATCACCACGCCGGAAGACCAGGAAGGCTTCAAACGCCTGCTAAACGACGGTAGTCAGTGGGGCATTAACCTGAGCTACGCCGTGCAACCCAGCCCGGATGGCCTGGCCCAGGCCTTCATTATTGGCGAGGAGTTCATCGGCGATGACAGTGTTTGCCTGGTGCTGGGGGACAACATCTACTATGGCCAGGGCCTGAGCAAAATGCTTCAGAGCGCCGCTCAAAAAGAAAAAGGCGCGACGGTATTCGGCTATCAGGTGACGGACCCAGAGCGCTTTGGTGTTGTGGAATTCGATGACCAGCAGCGGGCCATCTCCATCGAAGAAAAGCCGGCCAGCCCGAAATCGGACTACGCCGTCACCGGCCTCTATTTTTACGACAACGATGTGGTCGAAATTGCCAAGCAAGTAAAGCCCTCAGAGCGTGGAGAGCTCGAGATTACCAGTGTTAATCAGGCCTACCTGGAGCGGGGCGATCTGAGTGTGGAATTGCTGGGTCGTGGCTTCGCCTGGTTGGATACCGGCACCTTTGATTCCCTGCACGATGCTGCCGGATTTATTGAGACGTTGGAAAAACGCCAGGGCTTGAAAATCGCCTGCCTGGAAGAGGTGGCTTATCGCATGGGCTTCATCGGTGAAGAGCAACTGCTGGCCGAGGCGGAGAATCTGAAGAAGAACAGCTACGGCGCCTACCTGAAGAAACTGGTTAAAACTTAATAAGCGATTTTTATGAATATCACTGACACCAAGATTCCCGCAGTCAAACTGATTGAACCCAAAGTGTTTGGAGACGAACGCGGATTCTTCATGGAAACCTGGAATGAGAAAGCCTTCCGGGAAGCCGGCATTAATGAAACCTTCGTGCAGGACAATCACAGCCGCTCGGTAAAAAACACCCTGCGTGGTCTGCACTACCAGATCAAACAGCCCCAGGGGAAACTGGTGCGAGTGACCCGTGGCGAGGTGTTCGATGTGGCGGTGGACCTGCGAACCAATTCGCCCACTTTCGGCCAATGGGTTGGGGAATACCTTTCGGAAGAAAACAAACGAATGCTTTGGGTGCCGCCAGGCTTTGCTCACGGCTTTCTCGTGACCAGTGAGACGGCGGACTTTCAGTACAAGTGCACGGATTTTTATGCGCCGGAGTATGAGCGTTCCATCATATGGAGCGATCCAGAAATTGGGGTTCAGTGGGGCGGACTGACAACAGATCAGCTCCTATTGTCAGGCAAGGATTCCGAAGCAATGAGCTTGGAGGCGGCAACCCCGGAACTGAGGGAGATCTATAGCCAGTTTGCTCTTTGAGCAGGCACTGTCGGGAGCCGGCGTCCCCACTAAATTGGTGAGGACGCCGCCGCGACTATTTTTGTTGAATAGACCGATAAAGATCCAGATACTGATCAACGATGACTGACCGGCTGAAGTGCTTCCAGTAATGCTCGCTGGCATTCTGCACTAGCCGGGCGGATTCCTCCGGATTCTGCAGCAGCTCCCGAATCGCATCAGCGAGGGCCTGTGGTTCATCGATAGGGGTAATAATCCCTGTTTGTCCTGAGTCAATGAGCTCGCCTGGCCCCTGGGAGTTGGTGGCTATAATCGGGCATTCGTGCGCCCATGACTCCATGACGATAGATCCCAGCCCTTCATGGCGTGAAGGGCAGACAAACAGGTCCGCCGTTTTCATCAGTGTGGTCACATCGTCACGCCATCCGAGGAACCGAACCCGGTCATCAAGGCCCAGTTCATGGCATTGTTGTTTCAGAGGCTGCTCCTCTGGGCCGCTGCCGGCCAACCAAAGCGTTGCATCCGGGACTTTTTTTAGTGCCTGCAGCAGGATGTCGAAGCCTTTATTTTCATGAAGGCGCCCGGCGGCCAGAATCAGTGGCCTGTCCGAGGGAGTCTCGAAGCTGTCACGCGGCAAAGGCTCAACCGGGGTTTCATCGGCAAAGTTTGGGATGTAAAACACCCGGTCTGCGGGCATGCCGCCCTGGATCAGGTGGTCACAGATACCCTTGGAGATCCCTACCCAATAATCCGCATGACGGTAGTATTTCAGGTTGTAGTAGTGCCCCAGGCGACTTATCAGGGTGTAGTCACCGGGGGGCGTGGCAATGGAGGCCCGGTTCATCCAGGTCATGACGATGTCCGGATGAAATTCCCGAAGGGCGCGGTGGTAGCGCATGCGGTCCAGCAGATTCAATTGGCCCCCAAAGCGGAATCCTCTGGTGGGTACGCCGCCTGATTCCAATGCATCTATCCGGTGCTGATGTGCGCGAATGAATGCTTGCTGGTTCACCTTGCCAGTTGCCTGCAGTCCCTTTACCAGGCGAACGAAAAAATTTTCAGCCCCGCCGCGCTCTGCGCCGGCCAGCACTTGGGCTACGCGGTGGATGGTTTCAGTTGATTGGCTCATGAAGACGGTGAGTCCTCCTGTTCGCTGGCGTTGGTGTCTTGCGCCGGAGTCGATTCCGGGCGTCCGTCGTGCAGAAGGAGCCCGTGGTAACCAGGGAAGGTGTCTTGGCCCCGCTGCGAAAGCAGCGTGTTGACCCGTTCATGCAGGTTGGCGGTTTTGCGCGCCACCTTCTTTTTTCGTTGGGTTCTGGGCAGCCAGTGGAATGGGACTAGTCCGGGGCTGCCCAGGCCATCGATTACAACTAGCCTTTTAATTCTGCCAGCTTGGCTTCGCTGCACCACGATGTTGTGCAGTAACAGGTCCCTGGATGGAATAACTTCTTGCTCCCAAAAGCGACAGAGAGCATTTATGGCGGTTTGGCAGTCTTCAGTTAGGCCTTGATCCCAAAGATATTTTTTTAGAGTCTGAGAGATAGCTCCGTCGTAATCGCGAATCAGTTCCGAGACTAGCCCCTGTCCAAGATTGGTGTCGATAAAGCCAAAACAGCGGCTGATGTGCTGGAAAACTTGTTCGCCATAGATGCGCATCAGCTGTTCCATGACCAAGAATTCTTCCCGGTTATCATCGAAGCTGGAGAGGGGCTTCAGGTTTTTCGGGAACCCCTTTTCCCGCCGACGGTCCTCCAGGGTGAAATCCGGTCGACGTACCTTTATGCATCGAAGGCTGTCTTCAGGGTGTACAAAACACAGCCGGTTGCCGCCCTGGGCAAATGGATTGTGGTCAGTCAGGACTAGCGTCATTTCAGGCTGCCGTCCAGGTTAATGTCTTGCGCCCAGGCATAGTCGTGACTGAATGGCTGCATCATGGATGCTTCCACAATGTATTGAGAAAACAAGCGAGTATTCATTTCGCGATGGAAGAAATCGCGCGTTTTTCTTGCCCAGTTGCGGCGTTTTTCATCATCCTGGTGAAACTCTCGAATTTTCGCAACCAGATCATTTACATCAGAGAAATAGACGAGTGTTTCCGGTGGTAATAGCTCATCAAACCGGGCGGATTCATGCGTAAACTGTAGAATTCCATTACCAGCTAGCTGAGCCATGCGCTCAGAGGAGTACCAGTAATCCCCCTCTTGGCGGTTCAGGTTGAGTGCCATTCTGGATTCGCTTAAGGCTTTATCGTAATCGCGTCCCCAGACGGGTGAGGAGCCAAAGCTACCGTGGGCCTTAAACACCAGCTCACTGCCCAGTTTTTCATTTACTTCTTTCACGATTTCCTGTCGGCGTGTGTAATCGTCGCTGTTGCTGCAGAAAACGAGATCAACGGGCAGATTTGTCTTTTCGGCGTTGTTGTAGACCTCGATGGAAGGATCGACTGGGTTCGGAATATGGTAAAGACGAGTGCTCGTGTCTTTGAACCTTTCAAGCTCTTTGCGTCCCGTTGAGACAAAAACAGCGTCACAAACTTCGGCTCGATGACGAATTTTTGCATCATTTTCAGGGACAAATAGTGGATCAAGGTTGCAGTGAACCAGCACAGCGTTAGGGTTACGTTTCCTGACCTCAAGCAGCGTTTCATTGGTGATGATATTACCGTGGCCAATAATGATTAGATCTGGTTCTGCCGCTTCAGCGGTTTCCAGTAATTTTTGATTGGCTTTTTTGTGGCCCAGATCCCGAATGCCAAGTGGTGCTTCAAACGCAGCAATATCTCGGTCACTAAAATCAATTACATAGTGATCGTTTTTGATCAACCCAAAACTGAGTTTTTGAGCCCAGCTCACCCGGGTCTGGCCGTACCGGCGCAACTGCTGGTAGGCAATGTGTAGTACTCGCATGTCTGGCGGGTCCCTTGGATAATAAAACGATTATTGTACCAGCCGGCCTGGTCAGGGTCTTCAGCTGTGGGTTACAGCTCTGTGATAGACCTCAAGGGTTGCCTGTACCTGGTGCTCCAACTGAAACTCTGGATGCACAACAATCCGGGGATGCTGGTGCAGTTGTTCATGCACCCTGGCGGCAAAGGTTGTCAGGTCATCCGGTGGTACCAGGCCTTCGGGGAAACAGGCGGACAGCGACTCTGCCGCCCCGCCACGGTCGAAGGCGACAACCGGTGTGCCCACCGCCAGGGCTTCCGTGAGGGTGCGGCCGAAAGGTTCGGGTTTGTTCGACATATGGCAGACCACGTCGGCCAATCGATAGAACTCGACAATGTCCGAGCGGTGGCCGGTGAAGGTGATCTGCTGGTCAATGCCAAGCTCTCTTGCCTGTGCTTTCAGTTCTGCCAGGTAACTCTCCTTGTTTTTCTCGGCGCCGCCAACAACAACGCCGTGTGCCTCTGGCTCGCGCTGGAGCAGGTCCGCCATCATGGCCAGGAACGCCTCCTGACCTTTCCAGCGGGTCAGCCGGCCGGGCATCAGGATCAGCTTTTTATCTTCGAGCTGAGGGTGTTCTGAATAAAACTGCTCCAGCCAGGCGGCATCGGGAGGTGCCGGGTGGAAGGCGCGGGTATCCACGCCGCGCTGAATGACGGTAATGCGTTCGGGGGCTACCTTGTAGTTATCGAGAATGTACCGTTCCACGCAGTGGGAAATGGCGATCAGATGCTGCGGTTTGGCCATGATGGCACTGTAGGCGTTCACGGAATACATGCCGTGAAAGGTACTGACCAGGGCCGGGCGATCTTTTTCCGGCAGGCCCCTCCAGGCCAGCCAGATGATCCAGGCCGGGAGCCGTGAGCGGACGTGCACAACATCCGGCTTCAGCTGTTTCAGGAGTTGGCGCACGGGCAGTATCTGTCCAAATGAGGCCAGGGATTTGCGGTGGACCGGCATGGTGACGTGGCGTGAACCTTCGGCTTCCAGTTGATCAACCAGGCGCCCGCCGGAGGAAAGCACGATGGATTCATGGCCCTGTTTGACCAGCTCGCGGGCGAACTCCACCGTGCCTCGTTCCACGCCGCCACTGTTCAGTGCCGGCAGGACTTGCAGTACTCTCATTGATGAAACTCCCTGAATTTTCTGATCACCCACTCAGCGGCACGGTCGGCTTCCCACAGTTTGGGGGCTTTGCCGGGTTCCGCCTGCATGAGTTGAGCGCGGTCCTGCCATTCAGTCACCAATCCATCGGCCTTTAGTGACTCCAGGCCCCGAACGACACGGCTGTTGTTGCGGGCTTTCAGATCTAATAATCCTGTAGATGTGCCTGCGGTGAGTGCTTCATAAACCATGGACACGCTGTCTGGGGAGACCCAGGTAGTGCGTGTCTCGGCCAGCGTGTCGATTAACCAGTTGGGGCCGGTCTTTTCGTGGTGGTGGAATGTCACGTTGTTCCGCTGGATGTCGGTCAGTTGTTCGAGCAGGGCGGCTGGCGTCCGGCGTGAAGAGGTGACTGTCCAGTGCCAATCGCGGTATTCGTCGGCCAGGGTGCTGACCTGCCCTAAGATGGCTTCACCGTCCCATTCGTAATGCTCTGAAGGGCCTCCAATCAAGATCAGACCGTTTTGTGCTTCGACGGGCTGCTCTTGTGGTTTGATGGCGTTGAGAACACCTCGGGTGATCAGTACATCCGGGCGGTCCGGCGGGTTGTCGTGGGCCGGAATGATCGAAAGGTCTGGTTTTGCGAATGGAAGTGCCGGGCGCATCAGCACAACAGTCATTGCATCATAACGTTTGCGGCAGGCCAGCAGCAGTTTTTGGGTTTGGCTGCCGGCAGCGATGATGATGTCTGGCGTCGGTTGATCGATCACTGGTGCTCGCCCAAAAATGGCTTGCCACCAGGATGCGCTATACCGCTGGGCTTCGATCCAGTGTATTTGGGGGGCGAAGCGAGTGGTTAACCGGTCACCGAGCCCGCGTAGCTGGTTCCGGTGGCCGGGCTTCTGGTCTGTGATCATCCACACTACGGGGGCGGAGGGAAAGCTGGCGCTCACGAATTAGGATGTCCTTCTGGATTCCGGGGCATCGGCTCCGATCTTGTCCCACAAATCAAAATAGTCCCAAACCGCTTTGAACTTGACATCGTTGCTTTGGGGGCCGGATTTGTTGGATCGTTTCAGTGCGGTTACCTGAGAGTCTTCCACGACAAGGAACCGAGTGCCCCAGTTGCGATAGTCTTCCACGCGCTTGCATAGAACGCCTTTTTTGAGGCTCATGGCTTTTAGCCAGATGTCATCTGCTTTGGGGCAAATAGACATAAAAAGTTCTTCATCCAGAATTCTTTCATCGAAACAGCCCGGAAAGTAAAGTACGCCGCCGACGCCGGTGGGAAAGGTCAGCAAGGAAGGGGTTGTGCTCGCTTTTCCTTTGTTCCATTGCTTGTAGGGCAGCAGCTTCCCATTGCCATCAAACCCAATGGTATGAGCCCGGTGACAGTGAATCACTTCCGGTTCTTTTACCCAGTTCCGGTACAGCATGTCGACCATGTCATGTGGATATAGGATGTCGTCATCGATGGTGATGATCAGACTATCCGGGTGTTGCTTCAGTGTGTGGAAAAACTTGCCATAGGGCCCCAGGTCTCTTTCCATAAACCGGATTTCCAGGCCTCGCCGTTGCTGCTGCGTGAGGATCTCCGGAAGGTTATCCTCATCCATATCCCGGGCGAGCCACAGGATAATCCGGTCAGGGCGCAGGGACTGCTGAAAAATGCTCTCAATGGTGAGGTGAACATTATCAATACGCTTATGGAAGCTGGTCAGGGAAACCGTTATTTCATGAGGCTTGGCATTGCCGACCCCCGCCTCCCGGGATGCCAGGGCCGACTGTAAGAGTTGCGCAGAGACCACCGTTTTTTTGGTCAACTCCAACGCTTCCTGTTTCGCTTTAAGGCGCTTTTGCCGTCTCTGTGCTTTGAACATAAGGTTGCGATTCTAGCTTTTGAAATTGTAAGGGTTTGTTTTGCCGTCAGGCTGATGACGAAAACGCTTGTATTCCCACTGGTATTGTTCAGGAATAAGGCGGACTACGTTTTCCACCGACTGGTTCAGGGCGGCAGCCGCAGTGGTTGAATCCTGGTCGGTCAGGCCGGGTTCCGCTTCGGTGACCACCAGGCGATAACCCTGATGATCCGGCAATCGTTCGGCGTAGGTTACCAGAACCGCAGCGCCGGTTTTCTGAAGTAGCTTGCCTGCCAGGGTCATGGTGCGAATCTCTGTGCCGAAGAACGGGGCGTAGGCGTTGGTTTTCCCCCGGGGGGATTGGTCCGGCAAAATGCCGGCAATGCCACCTTCCTTGAGGATCGTGACCAGCCTGGAAAGCCCTTTACGGTCACCGCGGACAAGTTCGCAGCCAAGCCGGCCCCGGACTTTGATCATGTAGTCCTCAAACTCGGGGATCTTGGGAGGGCTGTACAGCGCCGCCATGTTGTAGCGGGCCGAAAAGTAAAGGCCGGCCAGTTCCCAGTTGCCCAGGTGTGGAGCCAGGAAGATCAGCCCCTTGCCGGAGGCCAGTGCCTGATCAACCAGTTCAATGCCTTGGGTTTCGCGGATCTGGTCCAGGCATTTCTCCACCGGCCATTCCCACATCATGGGAATTTCCAGGGCAGTCATGCCCGTATGCATCAAAGACGTTCGGGCGAGTTCTGTCTGTTCCTTTTGGGAAAGCTCGGGAAAGCACAGCCGGATGTTGGTCTCGGTGACTTTTCGGGCATCGGCTCCCAACGCCCACGCCAGTTTGCCGCCCCAGGCTCCAAGACGCTGCGCCAGGCCCAGAGAGAGTGTGCCAACGACCTTAATGGGACTGATGATCAGATAGTATTTTAGCTTGCTCATGACCTTCCGTATTTGTCATCAAAGCGCACGATGTCGTCCTCTCCGAGATAGGAGCCGGACTGAACTTCAATAAGCTCCAGATCTATAACGCCGGGGTTTTCAAGGGAGTGAACCTGCCCGATGGGAATATAGGTGGACTGGTTTTCCGTGACCAGATAGGTTTTCTCTCCGTTGGTCACTTTTGCGGTCCCGCTCACAACAATCCAGTGTTCTGCCCGGTGATGATGCATTTGCACCGAGAGCTTGGCGCCGGGCTTCACGGTAATGCGTTTGACCTGATAACGGCTGCCGTTGTCGATGCAATCGTACACACCCCAGGGGCGATAGACTTCCCGATGGTTCATGTGCTCGTGCCGGCCATCGTTCTTGATGGTTTCCACGATTTTTTTCACATCCTGCACATGGTCCTTGTGGGCGACCAGCAGTGCGTCTTTGGTTTCCACGATGACCAGATCTTTCACGCCGACGGTGCTCACTAGGCGGCTGTCGGCCCGAACCAGGGTGTTGGCTGTGTTTTGGGCAATCACGTCGCCGTTGAAGCTGTTGCCGTTGGTGTCTTTCTCACTGACTGCCCAGAGGGCGGACCAGGAGCCAATGTCACTCCAGCCGGCGTCCAGTGATACGACGGCGGCGTTGTCGGTTTTTTCCATGACCGCGTAGTCGATGGAATCTTCCGGGCAATCGGCAAATACGTTTTCGTTCACACGAACGAAGTGAAGGTCCTCGCTGGCATCATCCATGGCTGCCTGGCAGATGGCCAGGATGTCGGGGCGATGCTTTTTCAGTTCTTCAATATAGGTGCGGGCGCCAAACATGAACATGCCGCTGTTCCACAGGTAGTCCCCCGAGGCCAGGTATTCTTCGGCCGTCTTCTGGTCCGGCTTCTCGACAAAGCGATTAACCTTGAAGCTCTCCTCGTCCAGTGCCGGGCCTTGCTGGATGTAGCCATAACCGGTTTCTGGGTGTCCCGGCACAATGCCGAAGGTAACCAGTTTACCTTGGTTGGCCAGTGGAATGGCGCGGGCAATGCCCGCCTGGAAGGCTGGCGTATCCTGAATAAGGTGGTCCGCTGCCAGTACCAGCATCAAAGGGTCTTCGTTTTCGTCGACGGTTTTTGCCAGTTGGAGGGCAGCCAGGGCTATGGCCGGCGCGGTGTTTCGCCCGCAGGGTTCCAGAATGATTCTGGCGTCGTCATGGCCTGCTTGGCGCATCTGCTCAGCGGCCAGGAACCGGTGCTCCTCGTTGCAGATGAGCGTTGGGTCGGCTGCTTCCATGCTTTTCAGTCGCGCAACTGTCAGCTGCAGCATCGACAGTTTGTCATCGGTCAGTTTCAGGAACTGTTTCGGATTCAGTTGTCTGGACATCGGCCATAGGCGCGAGCCGGTGCCACCGGCCATGATGACTGGATAGATCATTTTGATGCTCCGGAGCGTTTCCTGCGCTTCTTGTTATAGAATCCGGGGTCCTCTGGGTTCGGTCGGGTCTTGAACCGGCGGTGCATCCAGAGATACTGATCCGGTGCTTTTCGAATTTCATTTTCAATAACCGCGTTGATGCGCGTGGCATCTTCGAGATCGTCCCCGCTTGGGAAATGCTCTAAAGGTGGGTGGAAATAGATGTCATATCCGGGCTTGTCTTCTCGACGGAAATGACTGAATGGCATCACTACGCACTTACTGCGTTCAGCAATGCGGGAGGTTGCTGTGATTGTGCCTGCGGGTACGCCGAAAAAGGGTGCGAAGACGATGTCTTTCCTGCCATAGTCCTGGTCGGTGGCGTACCACACAGCATGGTTGTCTTTCAGGCTGCGTAACAGTCCGCGAAGATCTTTGGCCGCCAGTACTTTGCCGTAGCGTTTGGCGCGTGAGCGGGTCATTACGGCGTTCATCAGCGGGTTGTTGTGGTCGCGCTGCATGACATCAGAATCGATATACAGGGTTGCCAGGGAACCACCCATTTCCAATGTGCTGTAGTGGCCGCCAATCAGCAAAATGCCGTGACCTTCCTGTTTGGCTTTCTCGAAATGTTCGAGGCCATGAATAGAGGTGATTTTTTTCAGCTTTTCAGTGTTTCTGAACCACCCAATTCCAATTTCCATCAGGCCAATGCCATTGGCGATAAATGAGTTGCGGACCAAGGCCGCCCGTTGTTTGTCATTGTATTCCGGAAAACACAGCTGGATATTTGTTTCGGTGATGTGCCGGCGGCTCTTCGCCAACTTCCATGTGATCAGTCCGGCAGCTTTCCCCAACTTCCACTGAATACGCAGGGGAAGCTGTGCGGTAAACCACATGAGAGCAATGCCCACCCAGGTTGGCCACCAGCGGGGATGGAGGTAGGCTGAGTAGTCAGTATTCCGGGATTTTTGGCGGTACTTCTTATTCAAAATTGCTGTTCCTGAATCGACAAAAAGTTTGTCCGAAGGCAAGATGCCCCGCGATACAATGATTTCACTATGATAACGCATCATTTCGCCGGGAGTCCCGCGTGTTGCTCTTCATTTATTCGCAGCTAATCAGGTTGGCGTTGCCATTGATTTTGTGCCGGTTATGGTGGCGTGGTCGGAAGGCGCCCGCGCGTCGAGAGAAATGGTGGCATCGTTTAGGCTATGTTCCAGAGATGTCGGGTACAGTTATATGGGTACATGCGGTATCCGTTGGTGAGACGATTGCAGCAGGTCCTATGGTCGGGCGGCTGGTTGCGGAAAATCCCGATGCCTCCATTCTAATGACTGCGACAACTGAAACAGGACTGGCCCAGGCCCGGAAGATGTTTGGCGACAAAATTGCCTACGCCTACGCCCCATACGACACGCCAGGCTCCGTAGGGCGCTTTCTGAAACAAATAAAGCCTCGCATCCTGGTAGTGATGGAAACCGAAATCTGGCCGAACCTGATCACCCAGTGCTACCGCAAACAGGTTCCCGTTTTCCTCATCAACGCCCGTCTCTCGGAGCGTTCGGCCCGGGGCTACGAGCGGGTGCGGGGACTGGTCCGACCGGTCATGCAGAAAATTACCTGGATCGCCGCCCAGGCGGAGAAAGATGCTGAGCGTTTTCGGCGCATTGGTGTCGCACCGGCCAGTGTGGAAGTGACGGGTAGCGTGAAATTTGACGTGGATATCACCGAAGGCATTCGTGAGTCAGCCCGCCAGTGTCGACAAATCCTGGGAGCGCGGCCCGTGTGGGTCGCTGGCAGTACGCATGCCGGCGAAGATGAACAGCTGCTGGAGGCCCATCGGGCGGTGCTCGGGCAACACCCGCAGGCTTTGCTGGTGATTGTGCCCCGCCACCCGGACCGGTTTGGTTCGGTGGCGGAGCTGGCGGAAAAAGCCGGTTTCAACGTGGCCCGCCGCTCACTGCAGCAAGATCCTGCCCATGCTCAGGTATACCTGGGCGACACCATGGGCGAGCTGATGATGCTCTACGGCGCGGGTGACATGGCGTTTGTCGGCGGTTCATTGATTGAAAGGGGCGGGCACAACCCGCTGGAGCCGGCGGCCTGGGGTATTCCGGTACTTTCCGGCCCGCATGTGTTCAACTTTGAGACGGTGTATGAGCGCCTTCGTGCCGGCGAGGGTGTGGTGATGGTCCAAAGCGGGGACGAGTTGGGCCAGGCCGTGGTCCGTTTAATGGCGACCCGGGAAGAACGGCAGGCTCTGGGGGAGCGGGCACTGGCGGTGGTGAATAAAAATCGCGGGGCACTGGACAGGGTCGTTGAGGGTATTGTCGAGCGCCTGTAAAAACGGGCCCCTGAATCAGGAGGCCCGCCTGGCTGGTGTAATGCTCAAGGCCAGCGTTATTGCATCGGGTCGTCCAGCACTTCCTCATCGTTGGCCAGTGCCTCTATGCCCTGAGCGCCTTCACTGAGCCAGTTGTTCAGGTCAATCAGGTCCTGCGGGCTCAGGGTGCCTGCCGCCTGCTTCAGTTGCAGGGTGTTGATCACGTAGTCATAGCGGGCGTTGGCGTAATCCCGCAGGGCCACGTAGTACGCACGTTCTGCATCCAGCACTTCCACAATGTTCCGGGTACCTACATCATAGCCGGCGCGGGTTGCATCCAGTGCACTGCGGCGGGAGATGATGGTCTGCTCAAGGGCAGAGGCTGTCTCCACGTTGTTGTTCACGGTCAGGAACAGGCTGCGGGTGTTCACCTGTACATCCCGGCGCACCGTATTCAGGTCCTGTTCGGCGGCGGTGACCAGCGAACGCTGTTCCCGGGCGCCGGCCTGGGTGCCGCCGCCCGTGTAGAGCGGGATGGTCAGTGACAGTGAGGCAACGGACTGGTTGCCCTCCTGCTGGGTAGAAAGGGCGTTCTCCAGACTGGTTTCCTGGTAGGAGGCGCTCAGCTCAAGGGTTGGCAAATGACCGGACTTTGCCGCTTTCAGGCTGGCTTCGCTGGCATTGAGTTGCCTCAGGGCCGCCTGAATAGACCAGTTTTGCTCCACCGCGGTTGCTTCCCACGAAGTCGGATCCATGGGCTCCGGGCGCCCGAGCGGAAAATTCTGCCTGAGATTTTCCATGGCGTCCGGATATTCTCCGGTTAACCGGGCCAGTTGTTCCCTGGCCACATTCAGGTCGTTGTCGGCGGCGATGCGCTGGCTCCTGGCATCGTCGTAGCTGGCACGCGCTTCATAGACTTCGGTGACGGCAATGAGCCCCACGTCAAACCGTTCCCGGGCCTGTTCGTACTGGCGCTGGATGGCCGTTTCAGTCGCTTTTGCGGTTGTGACGGTGTCCTTGGCGCGCAGGACATCGAAGTAGGCGGTTGCCACATCCAGAATCAGTTGTTGCTGGGCCAGGTTGTACTGGGCCTCGGCCGCCTCGGCCTGGAACTGGCTGGCTTCGTAGCTGAACCAGTCTTGAGCCCGGAACAGTGGCTGGGTCAGCTCGACGCCGTAGCGGTAGGTTCGATAACTGTCTCCCGAGAAGAGTTGCCGCGTCAGCTCATCGGCGTTTGCCCCCCCGGGTATATTCCTGGGCTCGAAACGTGTGTAGCTTGCTGACCCAACCGCCGAGATTTTGGGCAGCAGGGCGCTCTTGCTCACATCACTGGCGGCCTGCTGGGCCTGGAACTGTGCCATGGCAGAGGCAATGCCGGAGTCGTAAGACAGGGCTTTCTCGTAGGTTTCCATCAGATCCAGAGCAAGCGCAGGCTGGGCTGCGAGCAGGGTGATCAATCCTGGAAGTAAACGTTTTTTCATTGGTTCTCCTGAAATACTGACACCGGGAATCTGCCCGGCAATGACCCAAAGGTATTGGTTGACCATTATGGACAATAATCGTTCCCGTCTCTAGACTTGCTAAGTCCACGTATTTTGTGGACAAACGAATTCAGAATCGCGTCTTGACGGGGTGCTGATTCGCCATAAACTGGCGATCGGCTGAGATTGCAACGCAGAACCCGCGACCTGATCCGGATAATACCGGCGTAGGGATTAAGGCCAGATGAACCGCGACACCATGCCTGTACGGCTATTTGTCGCAACTCCGTCATACGCGACCCGATACCACAAGACCACCCGGGAGCAGATCATGACGGACTTACCAGCATACCTCAGCGACTCCGCAAAAGTAGACTCCGCAGCAATCAAACCATTACCAAGCTCACGAAAAATATACGTGCAGGGTAGCCGACCCGATCTACGGGTGCCAATGCGGGAAATTACCGTGGGCGACACCCCCACTGAAATGGGTGGCGAAAAGAACCCGCCGGTGGTGGTGTACGACACCTCCGGGCCCTACACAGACCCGGAAGCCACTATCGATCTGCGTAAGGGCTTGCCGCCGGTTCGTGCCGCCTGGATTGCCGAACGGGGCGATGTAGAGCAACTGGAAGGCTACACCTCCGAATTCACCCGCCGCCGCATGAAAGACCCTCAGCTTGATCCCCTTCGGTTTATGGACGAGCGAAAGCCACTGCGCGCCAAGCCCGGACGAAACGTATCCCAGATGCACTATGCTCGCCAGGGCATTATTACGCCGGAGATGGAATACGTTGCCATCCGGGAAAACATGAAACTGCAGGAAGCCCGGGCTAACGGCTTGCTGGCGGAACAGCATCCCGGCCAGTCCTTCGGTGCCAACCTGCCCCCTGAAATTACCCCCGAGTTTGTTCGGGATGAAGTGGCCCGGGGCCGCGCCATCATTCCCGCCAACATCAACCACCCGGAAATCGAACCGATGATCATCGGCCGCAACTTCCTGGTGAAGATCAACGGCAACATTGGCAACTCGGCAGTGACCTCCTCCATTGAAGAGGAAGTGGAAAAACTCACCTGGGGCATTCGCTGGGGAGCGGATACCATCATGGATCTGTCCACCGGAAAGAACATTCACGAAACCCGGGAATGGATCATCCGCAACTCCCCGGTCCCCATCGGCACCGTGCCCATCTACCAGGCCCTGGAAAAAGTCGGCGGCGTGGCCGAAGATCTGACCTGGGAAATCTTCCGCGACACCTTGATTGAACAGGCGGAGCAGGGCGTGGATTACTTTACCATCCATGCCGGCGTGCGCCTTCACCACGTACCGCTGACCGCCAAACGCACCACCGGCATTGTGTCCCGAGGTGGTTCCATCATGGCCAAGTGGTGCCTGGCTCACCACAAGGAAAGTTTCCTGTACGAGCACTTTGAAGACATCTGCGAAATCATGAAGGCCTATGATGTCTCCTTCAGTCTTGGTGACGGCTTGCGCCCGGGCTCTATTGCCGATGCCAATGATGCCGCCCAGTTTGGTGAACTGGAAACCCTCGGAGAACTCACCAAAATTGCCTGGAAGCACGACGTCCAGTGCATGATCGAAGGCCCCGGCCATGTGCCGATGCAGTTGATCAAGGAGAACATGGACAAGCAGCTGGAATGCTGTGACGAAGCGCCGTTCTATACGCTCGGACCGCTGATCACCGATATTGCCCCAGGCTATGACCACATCACGTCTGGCATTGGGGCGGCCATGATCGGTTGGTACGGTTGTGCCATGCTTTGTTATGTCACGCCCAAGGAACACCTTGGACTACCCAACAAGGACGACGTGAAAACCGGCATTATCACCTACAAGATCGCCGCGCATGCTGCAGACCTTGCAAAAGGTCACCCGGGTGCCCAGATCCGCGACAATGCGTTGTCCAAAGCGCGATTCGAGTTCCGTTGGGAAGACCAGTTCAACCTGGGGCTGGACCCGGATACTGCCCGCGCCTACCACGACGAAACCCTTCCCAAGGAATCGGCCAAGGTGGCGCATTTCTGCTCCATGTGTGGCCCCAAGTTCTGCTCCATGAAAATCTCCCAGGAGGTCCGGGATTACGCGGCAGAGCACGGTATCGATGAGGTGTCGGCGATTGATGCCGGTATGCAGGCGAAATCACGGGAGTTTGTGGAATCGGGCAGCAAGATCTACGACAAGATCTGACCCGCATTCACTTGGTTCCGTGATGGCGTGAATCCGAGCCTGGCGGGGTGTTAACTTGCACCCCGCCGTGGCTCCGGCTATCGTTCAAGGCCGAATGCGCAACCGGGTGAAGTAATGCCAAAACCATTCCAGTTCAACGCCAGCGACGTCAAAGTCGAAAAACGTGAAACCGTGTTCCAGGGCTTCTTCCGAATGGACAAACTCTGGCTGACGCATCCACGCTTCGATGGTCGCGACATGCCCGTCTTTACCCGGGAACTGTTTATCCGGGGTGATGCCACCTGCGTGCTTCCATACGACCCGGCGCGCGACGAGGTTGTACTTCTGGAGCAGTTTCGATTGGGGGCGCTCCACCGTAACCAGTCCCCCTGGTTGCTGGAACTTGTTGCTGGCATGAATGAGGATGGTGAGAGTCCGGAAGAGGTGGCCCAGCGAGAAGGTCAGGAAGAGGCTGGGCTGAGTTTCAGTCGCCTGGACAAAATCTGCGATTACCTGGTTTCCCCCGGCGGTACCACGGAAATGATCCACCTGTATTGCGGTCAGATCAGCACCGCCGAGGCTGGTGGTGTTTTCGGTATGGAACATGAGCACGAGGACATTCTCAGCCACGTGGTGTCAGCGGAAGAATGCTTTGCCATGATTGCTGATGGCCGCATCAATAACGCCGCCGCGATTATTGCCATCCAGTGGCTGCAACTGAACCGGGAGCGTTTGCAGCGGGAGTGGCAAGCATGACGGAGTGGGTAAAGCGGCCCAGGCAATATGTGCCGGACCTGCGCCAGTTGGGGGCGCTCTGCGACGGCAACTATCAGCGCCTGCGCAAGCTGCGCCAACTTGAGGTGGATGGCAAACCCGTATGTGAGTTCGAACTGCACCGGGAGAACCAGTACCTGGGCCGGGTGCGAATTGAAGTGCTGCAAACGGCCAGATTCACAGAAACCCTGCTGCTGGAGCAAGTCCACAACAGCGGCCGATGGCTGAACAACCCGCGGATGACAGTGCGCGTATACCACGATGCCCTCATGGCCGAAGTAATCAGCTGCTACCGGCAACGACAGATTGCGTCCGTGAATGACTATCCGAACCGGTTTATGCATCACCCGGATGAAAAGGTTCAGGTGAACGGCTTCCTGGCCGATTGGCTGGACTACTGCCTGCGTTTCGGGCACCTGCCGATGGAGCATGCAGCCTGGTCTGCGGGCGAAGGCATCGATTGAAAACCCTCATCTCTGAACGGTTTCTCAGTTCGCCGAAAGTCTATAAAGCCGGTTGTCGGACCTGTGGCAGGGTTGTCAAATACTGCAAAATATAGCGTGCCGCTGGTCAGAATGTGATCCACCTTCCATTCGTGAACAATCAATCTGAACTAAGCCATCGTACACTTGTCTGGATTATCAACTGCTTGCAGAAAACAGAACAGGCCTGGCATGACCAAACCCACAACGGCGCGCCCACTCAATGTGTTGCAGCTTACCGATCCGCACCTGATGGCGTCTGCGGATGGCGCCTTGCTGGGAGTCAACACCCGTGACAGCCTGGCGGCGGTGATTGACGAAGTGCTTCGCAATCACGGCCAGCCCGACCTGATTCTTGCCACCGGAGATCTCACCCAGGATGCATCGCCGGAGGCGTATCGCTATTTCGCTGAACAACTGAAGGCGTTTGATTGCCCCTCGCTCTGGATTGCTGGCAATCATGACGATTCCGCGCTCTTATCTTCCATTGCGGCGGAGTCCGGCTCTGATCAGAAACAATGGATCCAGGGCGGCTGGCAGTTTGTCATGCTCGATTCCTCGGTACACAGCAAGGTGTTTGGAGAGCTTTCGGCCGATGAGCTGAGTTTTCTCGACAGGGCTTTGTCCGAGCAACCAGAGATGCCTGCTGTGGTTAGCCTGCACCACCACCCGGTGGATATCGGCTCAGACTGGATGGAAAAAATCGGGCTCAAAAACCGGGAGGCCTTCTGGCAGGTGATTGACCGGCATCCGCAGGTTCGGGTAGTGCTGTGGGGCCATATCCATCAAGAGCTTGAACAGCAGCGCAACGGTGCTTGCCTGCTGGCCACGCCTTCTACTTGCATCCAGTTCGCCACAGGATCCAGTGACTTTGCCGTGGAACCTCTGGCACCGGGTTATCGCTGGCTGGAACTTGATCCCTCAGGCAGCTTCAAGACGGAAGTCCGCCGAGCGGAAAGTTTCGAGTTTGACCTCGACGAGAAGAGTACCGGGTATTGATTCGGGTCTGGCTGAAGGCAGATCACGGTTTACGTTGACGGCTTTGATAATATGACAACCCTGTGAAGGGGATTTCACAGGGAAGATCAGCACTCGTCAACGGATGACTTGGAATGAGAATCATACAACCTCAGGATCTGCGGGCTGCGGATCTGCCAGGGCTGGAATCGCCCTTTTTTGCCTTGGAAAAAGCCCGACGCTTTATTCAGAACAACCCCAACATGAATCTGGAGCGCCTCCTTGGACAGCCGGCAACTTACGGTCTGGGAGCGCGGGCGTTCAATCTACAGCGCAATACGCATATCGAAAATGTCCTCCGGGAAATACGGGATGGGCGACTTCTTCTGGTTTTTGACAGTATTGATGGAGCACCATCCTCACCCGTCGTGCGTTGGCGTGAGGGGGAGAGAGGCGAGGGCCGTTGGCAAGTGACAGAGGCCGGAGTCGATCCCGAAATCAGCGCCGGAGTAAACGCTCTGAATCAGCACGGTATTACCCCGGGAGATTTGCGGGTTCAGGGCAGTCTGGGCGTGGGAAGTCTGCCTTCAGGCGATTTCGCGATGGAGTATCGCCTTAAACAGCGCGAGCAGGCTTCGCGGCAAGACGTTCAATCCGGCGGCTCACCCAGCTTATTCTCGAAAAACGTTTTGCCTGTCTCTGCACGGACCAAGACGACCGAATCTTCCACCACTGAAGCACCTCCGGAAATCCATCTCGAAATTGGCATCTTTACTGATGGCACCCTCAACAATGCTGAAAACTCCAGGGAACTGGAGGAGCGCGTGGCGACCGAGTGCGTTGAGGCCTTTGAGCGCGGCGATATTTCCCTGGAGGAGTGTGAGTATCGATTGTCTCTGGCAATGGGTGGGAGTTATGGCAATGCGCCGAGTAATGTGGCGAAACTGGCTACTCATTATGCCGAAACTAAAGATAAGTCTGGGAATCGAGTAATCCATCGGCTATGGGTCTATGCACCTGGAATTGGTACTAAAACTGGCGAAGGTGATTCGCTGGTTGGATCGATTTCAGGAATGGGTGAGACGGGTATAGTTAGTCAGGTTCGCGATGTTTTCGCCAATGCTGCGAACCGAGTTAGTGAGCTGGAGCTTCCTGGACAGATTAGAGTTCTGAAGGTTGATTTGTTCGGATTTAGTCGCGGAGCGGCATCCGCGCGTCATGCCGTATACGAAATACAGAAGGGGCAGAGTGGGGCGCTGGGTGAGGCATTTCGAAAAGAGGGTATTGATTGGCCTGAAGAAACAAAAATTCGCTTTGTTGGGCTATTCGATACGGTTGCGGCTATCGTGAATCCGTTATTGCTGGATTTTGCGCCCGGCAATAGTCTGAATGAACCTGTAAGGGTCTCCCTCGACCCGGCACATGTTGAGCGCGCTGTGCATATTGTTGCCGCCGACGAAGTCAGGAAAAACTTTTCCCTGAATAGCCTACGTAATGCTGATGGGAGTCTGCCAGAGGCATTCCGTGAAATATCTTTGCCTGGTGTACATTCAGATATCGGAGGAGGTTATCCAGATGCGCAACGCGAGGATGTCCTCCTGACCCCATACCATTTGATTCCAACCAGTCGGCATCGTTGGCCGGAACAGACTATGCAGTGGGATAATCTGGAGGAACTCAGGTCGACAATTGTCTCAGAAGGCTGGGTTGGAGAGCGTAGTTCACCAGATCAATTGTCCGAAAGATATGACTCAGCGACCGCTGGGTTTGGCGCTGAGGCGGATTCCTACTTGGGAATCTACAAAAAAGTCTCATCTCATCCGGCGCCTGACGGTCGGGTTGAATTGGCGTTGCGAATGATTCGTGAGGTTCGGGGAGAGTATTCACTTATAGCGTTAAAAGTAATGTGTGAACTGGCAAAGGAAGCCGGTGTCCCATTCCGTGATATCAATAGTAGCGACGGGGCAAAATTGCCAGAGGATTTGGAGTCAATTGCTGAAACAATTCTTGATCAGGTTGCCTCCGGTTCCGACAGCCCTTCGCTAAGCACAGAGCAGCGCGCACTGATTCGTCAGCGATATACTCACTATTCAGCGAACTATAATCCCCTTCGAACAATGGTGAAGGGCCTCGTAGCCACTTTTCGTCTCGGACGACACTTTAGCCCAAATGCGCCGGCAGACTCTGGAAAGCGAACCATCCATCCCAACAATTGAGAGATTTCGTAATGTGTAGATTGCTAAGGATTGCATTAATGCTCGCACTAGCCTTTGCTATTGCCGGCTGCTCCACTTGGACGAAAGACGAGTCTCCGCTATACATTGGTGTCGCCGCACCTAAGCAATACCAGATGCGGGTTGTGCATCTGCAATTGGAAAAACCTGGTGAAAGGAGCTGGTGGTACCCTGTTGGTTCAGTTTCTTGTTGCTGGATTGGGGAATTTGGCCCCCGCCGGGTTGGCGGTGGCGAAATGTCTCCCTTCCCCAGCCTGATCGCCCTTCATTGGTTTTCATTTGCAGAGCAAAAATTCTATTTCTCGTTGATTCGTGTTCCGGAGGGTCTTCAAGACAAGATGCGTAAGCCAGCCGCACACTCATATCCGGACGGAACAACCGGCTTGAGGCCTCGGAGCTCACTGGTACTTGGGCTGGCCCCCGGCGGCCAGGTCGTAATGTGGATGATGAGCCAGCGAAGTAACGCAGTGGAGGTGATGCGTGTATCAGCCACTGAGGTTGATGGTGACCCCGATGACTTTGCCAGTGCCACAGCATCTTATCTGGAAGAGCATGGCGATTACCTGGAAGAGCATGGCCTGCAGCTCGACAAGTGGTAGTCGCACCGCTAAATCTGCGGGTGCGTTTTCCTGGCCGCACCCGCAGATTGCAGTTTGTAAAATCTAGTTTCTGAGCTCCCTCGCTGCCGCCACCATGGTTTCCAGTGCCGGCGTCACTTCTTCCCATTTCCGCGTTTTCAGGCCGCAGTCCGGGTTAATCCACAGCCGTTCTGCGGGGATACGTTCAGCCGCCAGAGTCATCAGGTTGATGATGTGTTCCTTGTCCGGAATGTTGGGCGAATGAATGTCGTATACGCCCGGTCCAATGTCGTTGGGGTATTCAAAGCTCCGGAAAGCATCCAGCAGTTCCATGTCTGACCGTGAGGTCTCGATGGTGATGACATCGGCATCCATACGGGCAATGGCTTCGATGATGTCGTTGAACTCCGAGTAGCACATATGGGTATGGATCTGGGTGCTGTCATCCACGCCGTTGGCGGCGATGCGGAAGCTGTTGATCGCCCACTCCAGATACGTTGCCCAGTCCGACTGTCTCAGCGGCAGGCCCTCGCGCAGAGCGGCTTCGTCGATCTGGATGATGTTCACGCCGGCTTGTTCCAGATCCTGAACCTCCTCGCGAATCGCCAGGGCCAGTTGCAGGCAGGAATCCTTGCGAGGCTGATCATCCCGCACGAAAGACCAGTTCAGAATCGTCACCGGGCCGGTCAGCATCCCTTTCACTGGTTTGTCCGTCAGCGACTGGGCATAGCGGATCCATTCCACGGTCATGGCCTGGGGTCGGCGGATATCGCCAAACAGAATCGGCGGTTTCACGCAGCGCGAACCGTAAGACTGAACCCAGCCGAAGCGCGTGAAGGCATAGCCGTCCAGTTGCTCGCCAAAGTATTCCACCATGTCGTTACGTTCCGGTTCGCCGTGTACCAGAACATCCAGTCCGAGCTTTTCCTGCGCTTCCACGCAGCGAACAATTTCTGCTCGCATTTGTTCGATGTAAGCCTGTTCGCTCAGCTCGCCCTTACGGAATTGCAGCCGCGCCTGTCGAATCTCGCGGGTTTGTGGGAAAGATCCGATAGTCGTGGTCGGGAAGGCGGGCAGGTTTAGTCTCTCCCGCTGGCGGGCGATTCGCTGAGGGTAGGGGCTCTGGCGATTGCCAAGCTCAGATGTGGCGGCTGCAACGGCCTTTCGAACCTCCGGATTGGTCACGCGATGGGAGTTTCGGCGGCTATCAATGGCCAATTGATTGTCTGCCAGCTCGGCGCGCACGCTGCTGCGGCCCTCGTTCAGTGCTCTGGCAAGAATCTGCAGTTCGTCGAGTTTCTGAACCGCAAACGCCAGCCAGTTGCGGATGTCGCTATCAAGCTCCTGTTCCCGGGAGAGGTCGACAGGGACATGCAGGAGCGAGCAGGACGGTGCCAGCCACAGACGTTGGCCCAGTTTTTCGTTCAGGGGCTCCAACCAGCCCAGAGTGCTGTTCAGATCCGATTTCCAGATGTTGCGACCATTGACCACCCCGAGCGAAAGCACCTTGTGGCTAGGTAGCCAGTCCGCCACGCGACTGACTTCAGCCGGGGCGCTGATAGCATCAATGTGCAGGCCTGCAACGGGCAATTCGCACGCCAGTTGAAGATTGTCCCTGAGCTCGCCGAAATAGGTGGCTAATAGCAGTTTCGGGCGGTTCGCTTTGAGCTGGTGGTAAGCCAGATTGAAGGCATAGCGCCAGTTGGCGTCCAGATCCGTGACCAGGGCAGGTTCGTCAATCTGAACCCATTCCGCACCGGCATCCGCCAGGGCTTCCAGGAGTTGGGAGTACACCGGTAGCAGGCGCTCCAGCAAATCCAGAGGATTGCTTCCATCCGAGGTTTTTCCCAGCCAGAGATAGGTCACCGGGCCGATAATCACGGGTTTTGCGTTGAGTCCCTGTTTCCGTGCTTCGGACAGTTGTGTTAACAGTCGTTCCGGATTGAGTTCAAAGTGAGTGTCAGCTGTCAGCTCCGGCACAATATAGTGGTAGTTGGTGTCAAACCACTTGGTCATCTCGCCAGCGGCAGTGGCACAGCAGGGGCTATCATTGGCACCCCGGCCACGTGCGGCACGGAAGTAAGCATCCAGCTCCGAGCCTTCTTTGCTGGCGGCCCGGATGGGGAGGTTTCCCAGAGTGACGGACATATCCAGCACCTGGTCGTAAAGGGAAAAGTCGCCCACCGGCACATAGTCGAGCCCGGCCTGTTGCTGCCAGTGGCGCCGGCGCAGATCGGCCGCCGTAATGGCCAGTTCCTGTTCGGTTTGCCGGCCGCCCCAATAGTCTTCCAGCGCGAATTTCAGTTCGCGCTGGCCACCGATACGGGGGAAACCGAGGTTATGTGTGGTTGCCATGATCGAGTCCTTGAATCTTGTGCGTTGAATGAGGTCTCAAGGTTAAGCGGGCTTTTACATGAATAAAAATGGTATTATTTCACCAAATCATGAGAAAAATTCACGGAGAGGCCATGGTCGAGCGGCACCATCTGGAGATTATGCGAGCCGTGGAGCGCCAGGGTTCACTGACGGCGGCGGCGGAACAGCTACACCTCACTCAGTCGGCGCTGTCCCATGCTATTCGCAAGCTGGAGCAGCAACTGGGCACGCCGGTCTGGCTCCGCGAGGGGCGCCAGTTGCGTTTTACCCAAGCTGGCGTTCAGTTGCTGGCATTGGCCAACCGGTTGCTGCCGCAGTTTGAACACGCTGAGATGCAGATTCACCAGATTGCCCAAGGTCAGCGCGGCAGCTTGCGAGTTGGCATGGAGTGTCACCCCTGCTATCAATGGCTTCTGAAAGTAGTAGGCCCTTACTTGCAGCAGTGGCCGGATGTCGATGTGGATGTGAAACAGGAGTTCCAGTTCGGCGGCATGGGCGCGTTGTTTGGTCATGATATCGACTTGCTGGTTACCCCGGACCCGTTGCATAAGCCCGGTGTACGTTTTGAGCCCGTGTTCGATTATGAACAGGTGTTGGTGGTGTCGGAAGATCATTCGCTTGCCGATGAAAAATGGGTAGAGCCGCATCAACTCGAAAAAGAAACGCTGATTACTTATCCGGTGGCAGTAGAGCGTCTGGACATCTTCACGCGGTTTTTTCTGCCGGCGCATACCGCACCGGCACGCCATAAGACCATTGAGACCACCGATATCATGTTGCAGATGGTTGCTGCAGGGCGAGGGGTGAGTGCGTTACCACGCTGGCTGGTGGATGACTATGCCCGGAACATGCCCATCAGAGCCCTGAAACTCGGTCAACAAGGTATGCCCAAACAGATTTTTCTGGGTTTCCGGGAGCGTGACGAGGCGGTGGATTATCTGAACGCGTTCGTGAAGCTGGCCCGCAGCATTCGCTGGAACTAGTCTCTTCGGTTAAACTGCGCGGAAAATTATCACAGGACACACAAATCATGAGTGAAATCCCTTCTGATCTGAAGTACATCGAAACTCACCAGTGGGTGCGCGTTGACGCTGACGGCACCGCCACCGTGGGCATCACCGATTTTGCCCAGGAGCAGCTGGGAGACGTGGTCTACATCGGTGTGCCGGAAACGGGCGCAACGGTAAACGGCGGCGAAGAAGCCGGCGTGGCAGAATCCGTGAAATCCGCCTCAGACGTTTTCAGCCCGGTAACCGGCGAGGTCATCGAGATCAATGAAAAGCTGGAAGACGAGCCGGAAATCGTGAACGAAGACCCCTACGGCGATGGCTGGATGTTCAAGGTAAAGCTGGCCGACGAAGGCGAGCTGGAGGGCCTCATGGATGCGGCTGCCTACGCTGAACACGTGGCCGCTGAGGAATAATCGTTGATGGATTTTCCCGTTCTCTACCTGCGCAAAGGCGCAGAACGTCGTCTCCGGGCCGGTCACTTGTGGGTGTACAGCAACGAGGTGGATACCCGCCGCAGCCCGCTGACGGAGTTTCAGCCCGGCGCGCAGGTGCAGGTTCGGGCATCGAACGACAAACCGATGGGGGTGGCGTTTGTGAATCCCCATGCCCTGATCTGCGGTCGTTTGATCAGTCGTGATGCTGCTCACGGCATGACGCCCAAGCGGCTGACTGATCGCATGGAGGCGGCCCTGAGTCTGAGGGAGCGATTGTTTGATAAACCCTTCTATCGCTGGGTATTCGGCGACAGCGATGGTCTCTCTGGCCTGGTGGTAGACCGGTTTGATGATGTCGTCGTAGTGCAGATCTCCACCGCCGGCATGGAGCAGATGAAGGAGGCTATTGTCCGTGCCGTCCAGCGCCTGGCTCATGCCCGCATAATCGTGCTGAAGAACGATGGCAAAATGCGCAAGGTAGAAGGGCTGGATACTTACGTGGAATTTGCCCACGGTCCGGAAGCCGACACCGTGCTGGTAGAAGAAAACGGCGCCCGCTTTGAAGTGCCCCTGGCGGGCGGCCAGAAAACCGGCTGGTTCTACGACCACCGCATGAATCGCCAGCGCCTGCAGGCCTACGCGCCCGGGAAAAAGGTTCTCGATGTGTTCAGTTACGTGGGTGGTTGGGGCATTCAGGCCGCTTGCGCCGGCGCATCCCGGGTGACCTGCGTGGACGCATCGTCAGCCGCCGTAGATGCGGTACACCACAACGCCAAACTGAATGGGCTGGAAAACGTGGATACCATTGAAGGTGATGCCTTTGATGCCCTGAAAGCCCTGGCGGACGAAAAGGAAAAATTCGACATCGTTGTGCTGGACCCTCCTGCCTTGATTCCCCGCCGGCGGGACCAGAAAGCCGGTGAGCAGGCTTATGCCCGGTTGAATCAGTTGGGGCTCCGGCTGCTGGAGCGCGACGGATTGCTGGTGTCGGCCTCCTGTTCCATGCACCTTTCCCAGGAAAAGCTGATCGATATTATTCGTAGCAGCGGCCGCAAGATCGACCGGTTTGTGCAGTTGCTGGAACAGGGTCACCAGGCGCCGGATCATCCGATCGTACCGGGGATTCCGGAGACGGACTATATCAAGTCCTGCTTTGTGCGGTCGTTGACTGGATTTCTGTGAGTTGCCAGACCCGATAAAAGCTTAGGCCTTGGGTAGGGAGGGTTCTTCCGGGATCGTCAAAATCATGGATGATTTTGTCGAGCGTACATGGATGTATTCACAGCGTATCCCGGAAGAACCCTCCCTGCCCCAGGCCGGTCCGGTAGCACCAGCCCAGATCAATCCCGCAAAGACATCACCGCCCAGCCATTCTCAATTGCCGTTTTCTCCAGGGTAGGGTCCGGGTCCACCGCCACGGGATTATCCACCTTCCGCAACAGCGGCAAATCATTGTGGGAATCGCTGTAGAACCAGGCGCCCTCAAGGCTCTCGCCGTGGGCAGTCAGCCAGTCATTCAGCCGCTCCACCTTGCCCTCCTGAAAACTCGGTGTGCCCGCCACTTCACCCGTGAATTTCCCGTTCACCAGCTCTGGCTCAGTGGCAATCAAATGATCCACTCCCAGCATTTCGGCAATAGGTTCGGTAATAAAACGGCTGGTTGCCGTAATGATCATCAGCGTGTGGCCCCGCTCGCGATGATCCGCGAGTAACTTCACCGCCTTGTCCAGCATCATCGGCTGCACCTTCTTGGCCATGAAAGCAGCCCGCCAGCCTTCAAGCTCTTCCAGATTGTGGCGGGTGAGGGGGGCCAGTACAAAGCGCTGGTAATGGAAAACATCCAGCTCTCCATTCAGATATTCCTGATAGAAGCGGTCGTTGGCCCGCTTGTACTCCTCCGCATCCACCATGCCCTCTTCCACCAGGAATTCGCCCCAGGCGTGGTCGCTGTCCCCGGCCAGCAAAGTGTTATCCAGATCAAAAATCGCGAGCGTCAAGCCTTCCCCTCCCATCCGTACAGGCCTTATGGCAAAGGCGACAGTCTACCACGGCACGCCAGTAACGTGCCGCCAACAGCTCCGTTTGCCGAAGTCTTGGGTTTCTGTAAGAATGAGAGCAACTTGGACAATTTTCGCCGGTTAAAAAATAACCGGCAGCCGACTACTACGAGGACTGTGCCGTGATCGACTCAGACGGTTTCAGACCCAACGTCGGAATCATTCTGGCCAACCACAGGGGAGAAGTTCTCTGGGCAAGGCGAATAGGGCAGGACTCCTGGCAGTTTCCTCAGGGTGGGATCAAGCACAACGAAACCCCCGAGGATGCACTCTACCGGGAGCTTGGAGAGGAAATCGGCCTGTGTGCCAGCGATGTGGAAATCATCAGCTGCACCCGGGGCTGGCTGCGTTACCGGCTTCCGAGGAGGATGGTACGCCATAACTCGCACCCCGTATGCGTGGGGCAAAAACAGAAATGGTTCCTGCTGAGGATGTTATCGCCAGACGCGCACGTACGCGTGGATGGCACGGATTCACCGGAATTCGACGGCTGGCAGTGGGTGAGCTACTGGTATCCGTTGGGGCAGGTGGTTTCATTCAAACGAGAAGTATACAGGCGCGCGTTGAGGGAGCTGGCTCCAAGACTGTTTCATAACATGGAGCAGTGGCACCGGGCCGAGAACCCACGGCGTATGAAGGAACATCAGAAATGACGGACTGACTCCATGCTGAGCATCCTGCGAAGTCTAGTACAAGAGGTAAACAGCGCCCGCGATCTCCAGGAGGCGTTGGAAATCATTGTATCGCGGGTGCAAAAGGCCATGGGCACAGAAGTCTGCTCGGTTTATCTGCTGGATCCCGCCTCCAATCGCTATATCCTGATGGCCACTGAAGGCCTTTACAAAGACTCCGTGGGCCAGGTCAGCCTGGCCTATTCCGAGGGTCTGGTGGGTCTCGTGGGTTCACGTGAAGAACCCATCAATCTTGAGGATGCACCATCCCACCCGCGCTATCGTTACTTCCCGGAAACCGGTGAGGAGCGCTTTCGCTCGTTTCTGGGGGTGCCGATTATCCACCATCGCCGGGTAATGGGCGTGCTGGTGGTGCAGCAGCGGGAGAGTTCCCGTTGCTTCGATGAAGGTGAAGAAGCTTTTCTGGTCACGGTTTCAGCTCAATTGGCAGGTGTGATTGCCCACAGCGAGGCGACAGGGGCCATCAGTGGCCTGTCGCTGACGGGTGAGGAAGCGCGGGATGTGAGTTTTAGTGGTGTTCCCGGCGCGCCGGGTGTCGCCATTGGAACGGGCGTGGTGGTTTATCCTGCTGCCGATCTGGACGTGGTTCCGGAAAAGCCGACCGAAGACATTGGCCAGGAGCTCGAGCTCTTTCGTTCAGCTGTTTCGGCGGTGCGGGAAGATATCGAACGCGTTGCCAACCGCCTGGCGTCCCAGCTCCGGCCGGAAGAGCAGGCGTTGTTCGATGTTTACCTGCGGATGCTGGGAGATGAGGCGCTACCGGGTGAGGTGGCGAATCGAATCCGGGAAGGCGTTTGGGCTCAGGGCGCCTTGAAACAGGTGGTTCAGCAGTATGTTCGTCATTTCGAGATGATGGATGATCTGTACCTGCAAGAGCGCGCGGTCGACATCCGTGATCTGGGCCGCCGGCTGCTCTCGCACCTTCAGGAAGGTGAACAGAAACATCTGGAATATCCCGAACGCACCGTACTGGTCAGTGAAGAGCTGACACCGGCCATGCTCGGTGAAGTGCCCAAAGGGCAGCTGGTCGGCCTGGTTTCCGTTAAGGGGTCCAGCAATTCCCATGTGGCCATCCTGGCCAGGGCCATGGGTGTTCCCACCGTAATGGGGCTGGTGGATATCCCGGTTAACCAGCTCGACGGCCGGGAGCTGGTTGTTGACGGTTTCGAGGGGCAGATTTTCGCGTCTCCCTCGGCCGATCTCCGGACCTTTTTTCAGGCTATCTGCGACGAAGAAGACGAGCTGGTTCGGGGCCTTGAAGCGCTGCGTGACAAGCCCTGCGAGACCACAGATGGTCACCGGGTCTCCCTGCTGGTAAACACCGGTTTGATGACCGACGTTGTGCGCTCTCTTTCCCATGGTGCCGAGGGTATCGGCCTGTACCGCACCGAAGTGCCATTCATGATCAAGGACCGGTTCCCGTCCGAGCAGGAGCAGAGGGAATACTACCGGGAACAGCTGGAGGCCTTTGCCCCCAATCCGGTCACCATGCGAACCCTCGATATTGGCGGTGACAAGGCGCTGACCTATTTCCCCATTCAGGAAGAAAACCCGTTCCTGGGCTGGCGCGGTATCCGGGTAACGCTGGACCACCCCGAGATCTTCCTGGTTCAGGTGCGGGCCATGCTCAAGGCCAGCGAAGGCTTGAACAACCTGCAGATCATGTTACCGATGATCAGCAATATCTCTGAGGTGGAGGAGTCCCTGCACCTGATCTATCGGGTCTATCACGAAGTCCGTGAGGAAGGTTACGACATCCACATGCCCAAGGTGGGTGTGATGGTGGAAATCCCGGCCGCGGTTTACCAGATTCGTGAGCTGGCCGAGCGGGTGGATTTCCTGTCGGTGGGCTCCAACGATCTGACTCAATATCTGCTGGCGGTAGATCGCAACAACCCGCGGGTAGCGCAGCTTTATCACTCCTATCATCCGGCGGTGCTTCAGGCGCTGGTGCGGGTGGCGCAGGATGCCCATTCGGTGGGCAAACCGGTGGGTATCTGTGGCGAACTGGCGGGTGATCCGGGCGGTGCTCTGTTGCTGATGGCCATGGGCTATGACTCCCTGTCGATGAACGCGGCCAGTTTGCCAAAAGTGAAGTCCGTAATCCGCAGCGTGGGGCGGGAATGGGCCATTCAACTGTTGGAAGATGTGCTGTTGCTGGATTCGCCCCATGTCATCAAGAGCTGTGTTGATCTGGCGTTACGCAATGCAGGGTTTGGTCGCTACTTACGTCCTGCCCGTACCTCGTCAGCAGCGCTGGCGGAACAGGCCGTTTCCTGAGCATTATGAGGGTTATAGTGTGCGCACTCTAAATTCCCTTGTTAGGTTGTTGGATAACTGAAATCCTGCAGCAGTATCCGATAAGGACAGTCAATGAAGACAGCGACCGAGCTCAAGCCAGCACCGAGAATCGGCCTCGCCCTTGGCGGCGGTGGCCCTCTGGGTGGCATTTACGAGATCGGTGCCCTGCGGGCTCTGGACGAAGCGCTGGATGGTCTGGACTTCAATAATATCGATGTCTATGTCGGCGTGAACGCAGGCTCTTTTGTGGCCGCCAACCTGGCAAACCAGATGACCACGGCCCAGCTTTGCCGTATCTTCGTGCGGAACGAAGCCGAGGTTCATCCGTTCCATCCTGAGGTTTTCTATCGCCCTGCCTTGCGTGAGATCGGGCGCCGGCTGCTCGCCGTGCCGGGCTTGCTTTCAACGGCGGTCAGCCGGTTCGTGAACAATCCTTACGACCAGAGCCTGCTGGAAGCCATGACTATCCTGGCCCAGGCGGCACCGGCCGGACTCTTCGATAACGAGGGGTTGCACGAGTATCTGAAACGCGCCTTCACCATGCTTGGCCGCACCAATGATTTTCGTCAGCTCAAGCGCAGCCTGTATGTGGTTGCTGCAGACGTGGAGAGCACGGAGGCGGTCTGCTTTGGTGCGCCCGGGTACGATCATGTCCCCATATCCCGGGCGGTTCAGGCCAGCACCTCTTCGCCAGGTCTGTACGTACCGGTCGAGATTGATGGTCGTTTTTACGTGGACGGTACCCTGAGAAAGGGGCTGCATGCTTCTGTCGCCTTTGAAGACGGCGCGGATCTGGTGTTGGCGGTCAATCCCCAGGTGCCCATTGATGCCAGTGCTGCGGTACGCGCCGGTACCATGAAGCCGGGAGAGCTTACCCGTTCCGGAATGCCGAATCTGTTGTCCCAGATGTTCCGGACCATGGTTTATTCCCGTATGCAGTCGGGTATTGCTCAATACACCCGTGATTATCCGGATAAGGACATACTGCTGTTTGAACCTACCCGGGATGATGCCAAGCTGTTTTTCTCAAACGTGTTCAGCTTCCAGAGTCGCCGTATGGTGTGTGAGCACGCCTATCAGATGACCCGCCGAGATCTGCTCCGGCGGGCAGATGAATTGGAGCCCAAACTGCGCAAGTACGGCATTACGCTGCGCCGGGATCGTCTTGAGGATGAGCAGAGAACCATCAGTACCAGCCTGTATGGTGAAATGCTGCCCCTGTATGTGGCCAAAGGTCGCAAGAAGCAGGGCGAGAAGAACCGGATTGCGAGCGGCTTCAGTACCGTCACGCACCTGTTCTCAAAGGCAGAATAAGTACTGATGTTGCTGATACGGGCGTGAAAAAGCCGGAGAGGTCATCCCCTCCGGCTTTTTTGTTGGCATTTCAGGAAACCGCGAATCAGAGAATGTAGCGGCTCAGGTCTTCGTCTTCAGAGAGTTCGCCGAGTTTCTCGTCAACGTAGTCCGCTGTCACCTCAAAGGTCTCGGTGACCTGGTCGCCGGCGTCGTAGGACAGACTTTCCAGCAAGCGCTCAAGCACCGTATGCAGGCGGCGGGCGCCGATGTTTTCGGTGGTTTCGTTCACCTTGTAAGCCACTTCCGCAATGCGGGCGATGGCATCGTCGGCGAAGGTCAGTTTCACACCTTCGGTGCCCATCAGCGCTTCATACTGCTGCACCAGCGAGGCATCCGGTTCGGTCAGAATGCGCTTGAAGTCGTCCGGCGTCAGCGCCTGCAGCTCCACGCGAATTGGCAGGCGGCCCTGCAGTTCCGGAATCAGGTCTGAAGGCTTGGACAGGTGGAACGCGCCGGAGGCGATGAACAGAATGTGGTCAGTCCGAATGGAACCGTATTTGGTGCTCACTGTGCTGCCTTCAATCAGAGGCAACAGGTCGCGCTGAACGCCTTCCCGGGACACATCCGAGGAGGTGTTTTCCGAGCGCTTGGCAACCTTGTCGATCTCATCGATAAAGACAATCCCGTTCTGCTCAACCGCCTGAATGGCCTTCTGCTTGATCTCTTCCTCATTCACCAGCTTGGCGGCTTCTTCGTCCTTCACCCGCTTCATGGCATCCGCCACTTTCATCTTGCGGGTCTTGCGCTTGTCCGAAGACAGGTTGGAGAACATGCTCTGCAGTTGAGAGGTCATCTCTTCCATGCCCGGAGGCGCCATGATCTCCACGCCGGCTCCGCTGCTGCGCAGATCGATCTCGATTTCCTTGTCGTCCAGTTCGCCTTCTCGCAGTTTCTTGCGGAACAGTTGTCTGGTTGAGGAGTCCGCATTGGTGCGCTGGCTGTCTTCGTTAAAATCCCGGGGGGGCGGCAGCAGGGCATCCAGAATGCGGTCTTCGGCGGCATCCAGTGCACGGTGTTCATGCCGCTTCATTTCCTGTTCCCGCAGCATTTTCACCGCCATGTCGGCCAGGTCGCGGATGATGGACTCAACATCCCGGCCAACATAGCCCACTTCGGTGAATTTGGTGGCTTCCACTTTCAGGAAGGGAGCATCCGCCAGTTTGGCCAGCCGGCGGGCGATTTCCGTTTTACCGACACCAGTGGGGCCGATCATCAAGATGTTTTTCGGGGTAATTTCATCCCGCAGACTGCTGTCCAGTTGCATGCGGCGCCAGCGGTTACGCAGGGCAATGGCGACGGCGCGTTTCGCTTCTTCCTGGCCCACGATGTGTTTGTTCAGTTCGTGGACAATCTCTCGGGGAGTCATTGCAGACATGGTCGCTCCGGTCGTCAGTCTTTAATGGGCAGCACTTCCAGAGTGCGGTTCTGATTGGTGTAAATGCAGATATCGCCGGCAATTTCGAGCGCCTTCTCGGCGATTTCGTGGGCGCTGAGCTCGGTATTTTCCAGTAGCGCCCGGGCGGCGGCCTGGGCAAACGGCCCGCCTGAGCCGATGGCGATCAGCCCCTGCTCCGGTTCGATCACGTCGCCGTTGCCGGTAATGATCAGGGAAGCGGTTTTGTCCGCAACGGCCAGCAGGGCTTCCAGTTTGCGCAGGGCGCGGTCTGTGCGCCAGTCTTTGGCCAGCTCTACAGCGGCACGGGTGAGATTGCCCTGGTGTTTTTCCAGCTGGGCCTCGAATCGCTCGAACAGGGTAAAGGCATCGGCGGTGCCACCGGCAAAGCCAGCGATTACCTGGCCGTTGTAAAGGCGGCGTACCTTTCGGGCATTGCCTTTCATAACGGTGTTGCCAAGGGATACCTGGCCATCACCGCCCATGGCGACTTCATTCTCCCGGCGTACGGAAACTATGGTGGTCATTGGGGCTCCAGTTGCCTGTTTGAATTTGTATTTTGGCTTTATGGAGGCGCGGGGCGGAATTTCAAGAGCAGGGGGGGTAGCTGAACATAGTTCAGCCTTCTTTCGGGATCTTGCGCACCAGAGGCTGGATATTGATAGTAACCAGCTTGTCGACCGCCGAGTTCATCTGGCTGCGGGAGTTGAATGGCCCCACATTCACGCGGTACCACACACTTCCATTGTCGAGATCGATGCGCTGTACATGAGCTCTGAGTCCCTGGAAGGCGATCTGCGCGCGCTGTCGCTCGGCATCTTCCTTGCTCCTGAACGAGCCGGACTGTACGACATAATCGAACTCCTGCATGGCCGGGCCCGGGGTATATTCTTCCACTTTGGGCGGCACCACCTCGGATTCCGGCAGCATTTCGTAGAATCGGAAGTTCTGCTCTTTCGGCCGAGTGTTCTGTTTGGCCGTGGTGTTGGCGGGTTGTTTCGGCGCTACCGGGGTTTGCTCCTGAATCGGAGTTTGCCTGGCCGTCTCCGGCCCGCCGGGCAAGGTGTTCAGGTAGACGATAAAGCCGATGAAGCCACCCACGGCGGCCAGAGACAGGATGGTTTTCATAGACAAGGCGCCATGCTGTGAATGCGAGGGTGCACTCTTTTTGGGTTTGGACGGCTTGCGGGGCCTGGCCGCGGGCTTGCTGGCGGCAGCCCCTTTGCCCGCAGGACGATCTTTCCTGGCGTAATCTCTGGCCATGGCCTGATTACATCTCCTCTGGTGCGCTTACGCCGAGCAGGTCCAGGCCGTTGGCAATCACCTGGCGCACGGCCAGATACAGGCTGACTCTTGCGTCCCGCAGGGCGGTATCTTCAACCAGCACCTTGTGGGCGTTGTAGTAAGTATGGAACTGGCCGGCCAGCTCACGCAGGTAGTGGGTGAGGTGGTGCGGCTCACGCTGGGCGGCGGAGTTGGCAATCAGCTCCGGGTACTTGGCCAGCTGGTTGGCCAGTTCTTTCTCTTCGTCCAGGGTCAGCAGGCTCAAATCGCCCACACATTCGTTCAGGCCCCGCTGTACGCCTTCGGCGGCCAGTTTGCGCAGTACGCTGCAAATCCGGGCATGGGCATACTGGATGTAATACACCGGGTTTTCATTGGTCTGGGAGCGCGCCAGGTCGATATCGAAAGTCAACTGGGAGTCCACGCGACGTGCCGCCAGGAAGAAGCGGGTGGCATCCCGGCCCACTTCGTCGATCAGGTCCCGAATGGTGACGTAGCTGCCGGCACGCTTGGAGATTTTCACTTCCTGGCCGGAGCGGGTCACCATCACCATCTGGTGCAGAACATAGTCCGGCCAGCCCTGGGGGATGCCGGCTTTCAGGGCCTGCAGGCCGGCGCGTACACGGGTGACCGTGGAGTGGTGGTCTGCACCCTGTTCGTTGATCACGGTTGTAAAACCGCGCTGCCACTTGTCCAGGTGGTAGGCCACATCCGGCAGGAAGTAAGTGTAGCCACCGTCTTTCTTGCGCATCACGCGGTCTTTGTCGTCGCCGAACTCGGTGGTTTTCAGCCACATGGCGCCGTCTTGCTCGTAGGTGTAGCCGTTGGCTTTCAGGCGCTCAACGGTGGCTTCTACCTTGCCATCTTCGTACAGGGACGATTCCAGGAAATACACATCGAACTGAACGCCAAAGGCTTTCAGGTCCAGGTCCTGCTCCCGGCGCAGGTAGGCCACGGCGAATTCGCGGATGGCGTCCTGGTCGTCCGGGTCGGCCTTGGCGGTTACTTCCCGGTCGTCGGCAATCACGGTTTCGCCGGCCATATAGGCGTTGGCTACGTCGACAATGTAGTCGCCCCGATAGCCGTCTTCCGGCCAGCTTTCGTCTTCTGGGGTCAGGCCCTTAACGCGGGACTGAACCGACAGGGCCAGGTTGTTGATCTGGGCACCGGCGTCGTTGTAATAAAACTCCCGGGTAACGTCGTAACCGTTGGCTTCCAGCAGGCGGCACAGGCAATCGCCAATAGCGGCGCCCCGTCCGTGGCCCACGTGCAGAGGGCCGGTGGGGTTGGCAGACACAAACTCCACCTGAACCTTCTCGCCGTTACCGGAGTTGTTGCGGCCGAACTGCTGCGCTTCGTCCAGGATGGTGTTCACAATGCCGAAGGCGCTGGCGGTGCTCATGAAAAAATTGATAAATCCCGGCCCGGCAATCTCCACCTTTTCCACGGCAGAACTCTCTGGCAATGCCGCCACCAGGGCTTCGGCCAGCTTGCGAGGCGGGCAGCCGGCGGCTTTGGATGCCACCAGGGCAATATTACAGGCATAGTCCCCGTGGGACTTGTCTTTGGTGTTGCCCACCTGAGGAGTGAAGCTCTGGTCTGCCGGCAGTGTGCCGTCAGACTGAAGGGTCGCCAGTGCAGACTGGAGAAGCTCGGATACGGTCTCTTTCATGCTGTCGAATGACTCGGTTTGCAGAAGAATGGGTGTCAGGGCAGGGCGCCCGTTGAAAACAGAAGGGGCGTATTATCGCGGAAAGTTTGGGTGTAAGCAAAAAGGCCCGTTGCGTTGATTGTCAGCGGACGTGCAATTAAATGCTCAGCCCATGATGCCGGCCCGTTGAATCTGCGTAGGTTCGGGTTTGCATTGGTAGAAGGGCCTTTCGAAAGGCTTCAGTTTTGTCGCTAAGCTTCCATCGCTTGCTGGGAGAGTATCTCCCGCGCGGCTGTGGGCCTTTGTCGCCCAGCAAAAGACTATGAAAGCGGCGAGTTAACTGCTGAAGCCTTGCCGCTTTGTCGCGAGGGCACACTGGGTACTGGCTTAGCAGTTCTAAAACGCATAGTAGGCGTTGGAATTCCTCGGAGGCCATCTCGGATCGCACTTGGGTCAATTCAGGCATCGTTGGCCGGTAATCGGTAAACCAAAGTAGCTCTGCAAGAGATTTTGCATCCTCATTTGCTTTCTCAAGCGGTGTTGTGCCGACACGATAGAGTAATCGTTGCTCACAAGTCACTGTCATGACTCTTTACCTTGATAACTGTTCGTCAGAACCTCAAAACATCTGTGAGTGCTCTCCCCAATGCGGTGTCCGGCTTGATAGCTTGAGAATCGCCTTGCTCACGCAGCATCATGGGCTCCGGTACTGTTCGATTTTTGAGTCTATCACAAGATGGCGGTGTGCAATGGCGGGCAGGGCGCCCGTTGAAAACAGAAGGGGCGTATTATCGCGGAAAGTTGGTGTGTAAGCAAAAAGCCCGGCGCTGGGGCCGGGCTTTTTACTTCGTTGAGCGATTAGTCGGAAATGGTTGTCTGTAATGTGAATGCATCGCCGCCGTATGGGGCAGGTGGAGTCACCTCGACAGTAAATGTTCCTGTGCTAGGTGTGTCGTCGGCTTCAACTGTAACGCACTGGGTGACTGGACCCGTTCTATAGCTTTTTGTGGTTGTAAAGCTGCTCGGATTCACAATCGTGCCATTGGTTGTAGTGAACGCCACGTCAGTTCCTCCCGGAGGTGGGCCTGCAACAGGGTTTCCTTGCGAGTCTGAGAACATGCCCGCTATCTCCGCACAAACACTGCCGGGCGCCACAGGGGTGGTAAAGTTGATGGAAATGTTGTCGCTTGCCATGAACAGCTTTGCTGTTTGAGTTATTTCTAAAAGCGAGCTTGTGCAATTTGCTTGATTGATGCAGGCGGTTCCGTTGTATATCCCGTTCGCAACGTCGTACTGTCCGTTACCGTTGTAGTCGAAGTACTCTTCGCCACTGTCGTAAACGTTATTTCGATTTCTGTCGAGGTAGGCTTCCCCGAGGTCATCTTCTGCAACATTGAAACTATCGGTACCTGATGTGTAAATGCCATCGCTGTCCACGTCTCGATAGCTTTCTTCTCCCACAGTTCTAGCAAGAATCAATACGACCCCGTCATTGCTTCTAGGGTTTTGGCTTATCCATTCAATTGAACAAGCTCCGTCGGACAGTGTGCACTCGCTTTGCACGGAGCCAGCGTTCGTAAGGAAGTTTACGACAGCGTCGGTAATTCGATTGTTATTGCGGTCGGCCGCACGAATGGTGATGCCGACCGGAACGCCATCGTAGTTGCGAGCATTGGGAAGAAAGTTTTCTTCAATTGAAATAGAAAAACTGTCTTGGTCTGGAATTGTCGCGCTGATCGATATCGGAGCAGAAGTGGTTTGAATTGAAGAGCCCGCACCGGAGCTGTATGTGGCTGTTACGCTAACTACCGCTGGGACAGTGCCGGCATTTACACGAGTGGTCGCTAACCCGTTCTCGTCAGTTTCAGTTGACGACTGGGAAAGTGTTATTCCCCCGACAGTTGTTGACAGCTCAAAGGTTACTGTTTCGCCAGTTGTAATAGGTTGGCCGTTATTGTCATTAAGTCTGAAGGTTACTTCGGATACGCTTGGTCTGCTGCTGTTTGAGTTTCCTGCAAGAGCGATGGAGTCTGGCTCAACGCTAACGAACTCGAGTCCTCCTATTACTGGAGGTGCTACAGTTATGGTTGCGTTGGCAGTTGCGCCATTTTGCAGCCTAGCGGTAATCGTATCTTGGCCAGCGCAGCCTGCTTCGTACGTTGTTGCAAACGTTCCCGAGGCGGACGTTACCTGGGGGTCAAAGGAGGCGCTGGAGCACAAAGATGAAAGTGTGACAGTAGTCGGTTCGGCATTGTAGATTGCGTTACTATTGTTAGCATCGACAACATTGAACTCAAGTCTAGTGGTGCCGCCCGCAGAAAGGTTTGTCGCGGATAGTGTCATTTGTCCCGCTTGAAAGCTCGAACCACTGCCCGTTCCTAGCTCTAGCGAGATCGTTTGATTGTTGTCACCACCTGTGCTGCCGTCCCCTGATGTGGAGTCACCTTGATTGGGGCCAGATGCCAGCGGCGTTGAACTATCGTCCCCACCGCAGGCGGTCAAGATTAAAGCCAGCGATAATGCCGACATACGCGCAAGGAATTTCCATGCCATTTTATTTCTCCAGTTTTCATCGACAGCAAAAGCCAAAAACCTGCGCATTCCCGCACGAGAACCGCAACCTCAGGTTTTGATCCAAGAGTAGTGGTTATAGTGCTGAAAATCATAGCACAGTCAGTTCAAACTGAATGAGTATGAATGGTGAATTCTGAAAAAGATTGTAACGAATTGCAGAATATGGACTGTGTCACGATTCGGGATGATGATCTTCAGCCAGTCTCCTGAGGGTCAACATCCACAATCCATTTAGTGCTCGCCGGCAGCTTGCTCTGATCCAGATGCTGGCAAATGTGAGTAAGCAGATGGTTGAGTTGGCGCCGGTGGTTACTGCACAGGATCAGCTGCGCCCGGTGCCGGTCGGCTTTACGTGCAATTACCGCCGGTAGCGGCCCCCAGGTTTCTATGCCGCTCACTGCCGTCATGGGTTTAATGGTGTCCAGCAGTTGCAGGCTTGCCTGCATGGTGTCGGCTTCCGCGCGGAGTATGGCCATGGCACGGAATGGTGGAAGGGCGCCGGTTTGGCGTTCGGCCAGAAGTTGGTCTGCCAAGGCGGCGTAGTTGCCCTTACAAAGCGATTTCAATAGCGGGTGGTCGCTGTGGCAGGTCTGGATCATCACTTTGCCAGGTTTTTCGCCCCGGCCAGCGCGGCCGCTGACTTGCAAAAGCGTCTGTACCATCTGTTCCGGCGCCCGAAAATCGACACTGAACAGACCGCCATCGGCATTGACGACGGCAACCAGCGTCACGTTCGGAAAGTCGTGGCCCTTGGCCAGCATCTGGGTGCCGACAAGAATACAGGGCTCGCCGGTATTCACCCTTTTCAGGATGGCTTGGATACTGCCTTTGCGCTGGGTGCTGTCCCTGTCTACCCGCACGATGGGCGTGTCCGGAAATTGCTCGGCCAGGGTGTCTTCGGTACGCTCGGTGCCCTGGCCCACGGGTTTGAAATTCTCGCTCTGGCATTTCGGGCAGTTGTGGCTGGCGGCCATCTGGAAGTCGCAGTGGTGGCAGCGCATGGCCCTGTCCCGCCTGTGATAGGTCAGGCGGGTGTCGCAGCGGGGGCATTCCTCCAGGTGGCCGCAGTCAAAACACATCATTACCGGGGCGAAGCCGCGGCGGTTTACAAACACCAGGGCCTGTTCGCCTTTGTCCAGTGTTTTTTTGATGGCAGTCAGGGCCGGGCGAGACAGCCCGGCTTCCAGTGGCCGGCTGCGGATATCCAGCAGCTCCAGCGCCGGAGGCTTCGCGTTGCCGGCCCGTTCTTCCAGTCGAATCAGTTGGTATTTGCCCTGTTGCGCGTTATGCCAGGATTCCAGGGACGGTGTGGCCGAGCCGAGAATCACCGGGCACCGGTTCAGGTGGGCCCGGTATACGGCCACATCCCGGCCGGAATAGCGGAAGCCCTCACCCTGCTTGTAGGAACTGTCGTGCTCTTCGTCCACGATGATGGTGCGCAGCCCGGTAAACGGAAGCAATACGGCAGAGCGGGTGCCAATCAGGATAACCGGCTCGCCGTTGCGGATTTTCAGCCAGGTGCTCAAGCGCTCGCCGTCGTTCAGGGCGGAATGCCATACCGCAATCCGGTTGCCGAAATAGCGGCGGAAGCGGGCCAGGGTTTGCGGTGTCAGGTTGATTTCCGGCACCAGCACCAGTGCTTGCTCGTTGCTCTGCAGGCGGGTTTTCAGGTAATGCAGGTACAGTTCGGTTTTGCCGCTTCCGGTAATGCCGTATAAAAGGGTGGCAGAGAATTCGTCGGTGCGCTCCGGAAAGCCGGCGGCGGCTGTCTGCTGGGCCGGTGACAGCTGCGGAGCGGGCAGGTCGGCTTCCGCGGCTGTGGTTATGTCGGTAATCGCTTCCTTCTGCTGTATCAGTTCTTTCTGCTCCAGTGCGCGAATCTGTGCGCGGCTGAAGCCCGCCTGAACCAGGGCGCTGGTGGTAATGCCCGGTGCCTCTTTTACAGTATTGAACAGCGCCCGCTGGCGGTACGCGGTGGCTGGCAGGGCGGGTTCGCTGGCGGTGCAGTGCCAGCTTTCATCCGGCTTTTCCCGCGCCGGCCGGCCTTTGCGCAAGGCGGGGGGCAGGGCGGTGAACAGGCATTCGCCCAGTGGATGCTGGTAGTAGTCACTGGCCCAGGTTAGTAGCCGGAAGGTGCTTTCGGGCAGGGCGGGCCAGGGCTCCAGGGCTTCGGCCACCGGCTTCAGGGTAATGCCTTCAGGCGGTTGAACCCCTGTTTCTACCACCAGGCCGGTCAGGGTTTGCCTGCCAAAGGGTACTTTTACGCGTTGCCCGGGTGAGACCGTAATGGTCTCCGGGATTCGGTAATCAAAGAGTCGCCGGAGCGGGCGATTCAGGGCGATGCGGGCGATTGAGGGCCGTGTCACGGTAACTGCGTATCCTGAAAGCGGGCAAAAGTAGGCTGGTTGCATGGTATCCGGACGGTTCCGGAGGGCCAAGATACTTGCCTGTGGTCGGGTTTGTCAGTAAGATTCGCGGTCTGTTTCTGGCCGGGCTTGATTGTGCACGGTCTTTTCAATTGATTCAAACATGCGGTGCCTGGCACCTGGGCAGCTAAGATGCCCCGTGATCAGGTAGCGGCATGACCTAACGAGGTTCGCCATGAAAGAAGGTATTCACCCGAAGTACGAAGACATCACCGCTACCTGTTCCTGCGGTAATGTGATCAAGACCCGTTCTACCATCGGTCACGATCTGCAGCTGGACGTATGTTCCCAGTGCCACCCGTTCTACACCGGCAAGCAGAAGGTTATGGACACCGGTGGTCGTATCGATCGCTTCCAGAAGCGTTTCGGCAGCCGTATCGGTGGCAAGAAAGACTGATCCGCGCCGGGATGTTGAAAAAGCGCCTTTGGGCGCTTTTTTTGTGCGCCATTGAAAAATAAAGTTTGCTATATACGCAAAATGCACTATTGACTGTTCGCAAAATATTCGATTTCGGCTTGTCGTTTTGGGTCGGGCGCGCCATAATGGCGCGCTCCGTTGGGCGAGCTCCAGCGGGATTTACCTTTAAACGTGACAAACGGAACAGTGGCAATGTCTCAAGATCTGAAAGAAGCAGCCCTTGAATATCACGCCAAACCGCGGCCGGGTAAGCTGAGTGTTGAAATCACGAAGCCGACCCAGACTTCCCGCGACCTCTCCCTGGCGTACAGCCCCGGGGTTGCCGAACCGGTCCGCGAGATCGCGAAGGACCCCGAGAACGCTTACAAATACACAGCCAAGGGTAACCTGGTTGCCGTGATTTCTGACGGTACCGCTATCCTGGGTCTGGGTAATCTCGGCCCTCTGGCGAGCAAGCCGGTTATGGAAGGCAAGGGCGTACTGTTCAAGCGCTTTGCCGGAATTGACGTCTTCGACATCGAGGTTAATTCCGAAAGCCCGCAAGCGTTTATTGAAACTGTTGAGCGCATCGCCGATACCTTCGGTGGTATCAACCTCGAGGACATCAAAGCACCGGAGTGCTTCGAGATTGAGCGTGCGCTGATTGAAAAGTGTAACGTGCCCATCTTCCACGATGACCAGCACGGTACCGCTATTGTAACTGCGGCCGGCATGATCAATGCTCTTGAGCTGCAGGGCAAGAAAATTGAAGAGGCAAAGGTGGTATGTCTGGGCGCCGGTGCGGCCGCCATTGCCTGCATGAAGTTGCTGATCAGCTGCGGTATGCGCTCTGAGAACATCTTCATGCTCGACCGTAAGGGTGTGATCCACTCTGGTCGTGATGATCTGAACCAGTACAAGGCGATGTTCGCCAACGATACCGACAGGCGCACTCTGGACGATGCCATCGACGGTGCCGACGTGTTCCTGGGTCTGTCTGGCCCGGACCTTCTGTCTGCCGAGCAATTGGCGAAAATGGCACCGAACCCGGTGGTGTTTGCCTGTTCCAACCCGGATCCGGAAATTAGCCCGGAAGTGGCTCTGGCCACCCGCGATGATCTGATCATGGCGACCGGTCGCTCTGATTATCCGAACCAGGTGAACAACGTGCTTGGCTTCCCGTTCATTTTCCGTGGTGCACTGGATGTACGTGCAACCGCTATCAACGAGGAAATGAAGGTTGCCGCGGTTAACGCGATCCGTGAACTGGCCAAAGAGCCGGTGCCGCAGGAAATCTGTGAAGCCTACGGTGTTGATGCGTTTGAATTCGGCAAGGAATATATCATTCCGAAGCCGATGGACGTTCGTCTGCTGGAAGTAGTGCCTGCCGCCGTGGCCCGCGCTGCAGTAGATTCCGGTGTTGCGCGCAATCCGTACCCTGCGCACTACCCGCTGAAGTCTATGGACGACATCATCTGATCGGGATGTAGTCTGGCTTCAAAAAAAACCGGCGGAGATCCCGCCGGTTTTTTTGTGCTTACTGGTTGGGGGTTGCGGCCGATCAGAAGATCTGCCGTGACAGGTCGTCCCCGTTACTATTGTCGCCATTCCCTCCGATACTCTCGGCTGGCAGAGGCGAGGGTGCGTCTTCTTCCTTGAATATCTCGAAAACGGCTTCTTCGCCGGGTCGAGCTCTTTCTCCGGTTTCCGGGTTGATCCGGATATTCACGATGCCATTGGGCCTGGGCATGGTGGCTGCTGGCTGGCCTGCCAGTGCTACTTTCATATAGTCGACCCATATCGGCAGTGCGGTACTGGCGCCATACTCGCCGCGACCCAGGGGAGAGGGTTGGTCAAATCCGACCCAGACCGTGGTTGCAATGTCGTGATTGAAGCCCGCGAACCAAGTGTCTTTCTGCTCGTTGGTGGTGCCGGTCTTGCCGGCGATGTCGCTGCGGTTCAGGGCCAGGGCGCGACGTCCCGTTCCCCGGCGAACCACGTCCTGCATCATGGAGTGCATGATATAGATTGATCGTTCGTCGGCCAGGCGTTGCATGATTCGTGGTTCGGTTGTGTTCTCCCCGGCAGCGGAGGCTGGCAGTGTCATGCCTTCAATTTCGGGTGGTTGCTCCGAAGTGCGTTGTTCGGCATCGGCGGCCTGCGTAGAGGCAGCGTCGCAGTTTTCGTCGCACAATATGGTCTTCGGGGCTTCATAGACTACGTTGCCGTCCCATTCCTCGATTCGTTCAATCAGGTAGGGTTGTACGTCGTAACCGCCATTGGCTATCACCGCAAAGCCTCTTGCCAGCTCCATGGGGGTCAGCAGGCCGCTGCCCAGAGAGAGTGAGAGGTTGGACGGCATGTTTTCGGTCGGGAGCTTGAGTTGCTCAAGATAGTTGAGGGTGGTGTTGATGCCAAGGTCTCTCAGCAGGCGAATGGAAACCAGGTTGCGAGAACGGTAAAGGCCTTCGCGCAAGGTGGTTGGTCCGTAGAACTGACCTGATGAGTTCTGTGGCCGCCATGCGGTTTCAAGTTCGGAATCTTCGAACACAATCGGGGCATCGTTGTAGATGGTGGCGGGTGTTCTTCCGTTCTCCAGCGCGGAAAGGTACAGGAACGGCTTGAACGTAGAGCCTGGTTGACGGTTGGCCTGGGTGGCGCGATTGTATTTGCTCTGGTTGAAGCTGTAGCCGCCCGCCAAGGCTTCAATGGCGCCAGTTTTGGCCTCGAGAGAGATGAGCGCGCCCTCGATTCTGGGTGCCTGCGCCAGGGAAACCCGCAGTTCGGTGACTGCCTGAGTCGATACGCTCTCGCTCTCAGGCTCTGCTTCAGCGTCTGCAATCTGTGGCAGTTGGTCAACTTTGACATAGATGACGTCTCCGGGGCTGACCACCTCGGAAGGATTCTGTGGTTCGGGCCCGGTAATGCTCTCGGTGCGGAATCGGCGTGCCCAGGTCATGGTGTCAAAGGGCATAACGCCCGGCCCCAGGCGCCGAGTGTGCACTCTCACTTCATCCTTTTCGTCATCTATGGATGTCACAACGGCTGGTACCAGTGCTTCAACCCGCGGGTAGTTCTGCATCTGGTCCGACAGTTCAGCCGGGGTCAGGCCTTCAACATCAAATTGTCCGATGGGGCCTCGGAATCCGTGCCGGCGGTCATAGGCTTCGAGCCCTGCTCTCAATGCCTCGGTGGCAGTTTGTTGCTTGGTGCTGTCGACGGTCAGGGTCACGCTGTAACCGTCGGTGTAGGCGTTTTCCCCGTAGCGGCGAACCATTTCGGCCCGGGCCATCTCGGCCACATAGTCGGCATCCACTTCGGCGTCGCGAGTGTTATAGCTGGCGGTCAGCGGTGCTTTGCTGGCCAGAGACCAGGCGTCTTCGGTGATGTAGCCCAGGTCTTTCATCCTGCCGAGAATCCAGTTACGGCGGATCAAGGCTCGTTCCGGGTTTGCCAGAGGGTTATAGGCAGACGGGGCTTTGGGCAAGCCGGCCAGCATTGCCATCTGTGCCAGTGACAGTTCTGTCACCGGTTTGTCGTAGTAGACCTGGGCTGCGGCGGCGATTCCATAGGCCCGGTTACCGAGGTAGATCTTGTTCAGGTAGAGCTCAAGAATCCGGTTTTTATCCAGTTCACGTTCAATCTGAAGAGCCAGCAGTATCTCGTTGAACTTTCGGATGAAGGTCCGGTCGCGTGACAAAAAGTAATTTTTTGCAACCTGCATGGTGATGGTGCTGCCGCCAGACTGGATTTCTCCGGTGGTGATCAGTTCCACTGCAGCCCGCGTCAGGCCTTTAATGTCGACTCCGAAGTGCTCGTAAAAACGCGCGTCTTCCGCCGCCAGGAAGGCTTGTAACTGAATTGTAGGGATCTGTTCTATTGTGATCGGTGCCCTTCTCTTTTCACCGAATTCTGCTATTAATCTGTTGTCTTTGCTATACACCCGTAAAGGCGTCTGCAGCCGGACATCCAGCAATTGCTCGACCGGTGGCAGATTGGGCCGAAGATAAAGATACAGGCTTGAGGAAATAATAATGGCGACACTCAGGCCGGTAAGAATGAACCAGGCAAAAACGCGAGATGTACGCAACAAATGAGACATTTTTTTCTGACAACTGTTGGATATAGGTCTATTATTTGAGAAATTGCTTTAGGAAGGTTCGGTCGCCTCGCCGTCTGCAATGTCTCCCGAAATTCGAGAGATTGCATTGTAGACGGAATAAATAAGAAATTCTCTTACATAAAAAACACATAGAACGCCTCTGAAATGATCGCCTTTACAGGGAGTGGTTCAGGGGTTCCAACGCCGGGTGCATTTAACCAGGTATAGGGTGAGCGCGTGTTCGGATTACCAGGAAAAAAATCCAGTGCCGTCCTTGGGGTGGATATAAGCTCCAGTTCGGTCAAGCTGCTAGAGCTGTCAAAACATGGCGATCGATACAAGGTCGAGAGCTATGCGGTAGAGCCGTTGCCGGCCAATGCAGTTGTTGAAAAAAACATCACAGACGTCGAAGCGGTTGGGGAAGTGCTCAAGCGTGTCGCGTCCAAGTCACGCACCAGTGTGAAACAGGTGGCTGTTGCTGTTTCCGGCTCGGCGGTGATCACCAAGGTTATCCAGATGGATGGTGGTCTTAACGAGTTTGAGATGGAAGACCAGATCGCACTGGAAGCGGATCAGTACATTCCTTACCCCCTCGATGAAGTGGCGATCGATTTCGAAGTCCAGGGCCCTTCCGAATCCAACCCGGACCAGGTGGATGTGCTGCTGGCGGCCTGCCGTAAGGAAAACGTCGATATCCGCGAAGACGCCCTGGAAATTGCAGGGCTGACAACCAGGATTGTCGATGTGGAAGCCTACGCTCTGGAGCGCGCTTACAGTCTGATTGAGCCCCAGCTTGATTCTCAGGGCGAGGAGTTGGTGGTTGCCATCGTCGATATCGGTGCAACCATGACAACCCTGAGTGTGCTGGCAGAGGGCAAAACGGTCTATACCCGCGAGCAGATCTTTGGCGGAAAACAGTTGACGGAAGAAATTCAGCGTCGTTACGGGCTTTCGTTTGAAGAGGCGGGTCTGGCCAAGAAGCAGGGTGGTTTGCCGGACGACTACAACGAGGAAGTCCTGACCCCGTTCCGGGAAGCGGTTGTTCAGCAAGTGGCACGGGCGCTGCAGTTTTTCTTCGGCGCCAGTCAGTACAACGTGGTGGATTACGTGGTGCTCGCCGGTGGAACAGCGTCGATTCAGGGGCTCACGGAAATGGTGGAAGAGAAAACCGGAACGCCAACCCTGGTGGCCAATCCGTTTGCCAACATGGCGGTGGGTTCCCGGGTCAACGCCTCTGCGCTCAGCAATGATGCCCCCTCGTTGATGATTGCCTGCGGTCTGGCAATGAGGAGTTTCGACTGATGGCAAAGATTAACCTCAGGCCCTGGCGGGAAGAGCTTCGCGCGGAGAAGCAGAAGCAGTTTGTCGTGATGATACTGGGCGCCGTGATTATCGCGGGTGGCCTGGCTTTCCTCTGGAAATCGGATATGGACAGCCGGATTGCCTACCAGCAATCCCGTAATGCCTATATCGAGACTGCAACCAAAGAGCTGGACAAGCAGATCAAGGAGATCGAAAACCTCAAGCGTCAGCGCGATGAGTTGCTGGCACGCATGCAGGTGATTCAGGATCTTCAGGGCAAGCGGCCGGTAATTGTGCGGGTGTTCGATGAGTTGGTGAGAACCCTTCCTGACGGACTTTACTACACCGATCTCAAGAAAACCGGTGAGCGACTCGACATAGTGGGTATGGCTGAGTCCAATAGCCGCATTTCGAACCTGATGCGTCAGTTCGAAGATTCTGAATGGTTTGCCAATCCCAACCTGACCAATGTGGCCGCAGCAGACAGCGCCCGTTCTGGCTATAGCCAGTTCAATCTTTCTGTCCAGCAGCGCACACCTGAGCCCGAAGGGGAGGATAACTGATGAGCCTCGCGGACTCTCTGAAAAGTCTTAACGAATTCGATATCAATGATCTTGATATCAACAATGCCGGCATCTGGCCGGCACCAATCAAGGCCATTGTGGCGTTAGTTGTCTTCGGCTTGATACTTGGCGGTGGTTACTGGTTCTTTATCAAGGATCAGTATGCCCAGCTCGATCGGGTGGAGCAGCAGGAGCAGGAACTCAAGCAGCGCTACGAGCAAAAGGCATATCAGGTGGCGAACCTGGATGTATTCAAGGCCCAGATGGAAGAAATGGAGGAAACCTTTGGAGCCCTGGTGCGTCAGTTGCCCAGTGAGACGGAGGTGCCTGGCCTGCTGGAAGATATCACCAATACCGCGTTAGGTAGTGGATTGGCGCTGCAGGAAGTCGCACTTCAGCCCGAGCAGCAGCGTGACTTCTACGCCGAACTTCCCATTAATATTCGGGTATCCGGCTCCTATCATGAGCTGGCCTCTTTCGTAAGCAGTGTGGCGAGCCTGCCGCGCATCGTAACACTGCACGATTTAACCATTAAACCAATGGGCGGAGACGGAGACCAGCTGGACATGCAGGTGGTTGCCCGTACTTACCGCTACCGGGCTGGAGAATGAGCATGACAGGAAAGCATGCGGGAAAAGCCTGGCTGGGTGTGTGTCTGGCGTCTTTGCTGACGGCTTGTTCCCAGGGAAACGGTTTCTCGGATCTCGACAAGTTCATGGCGGATACTCGGGCCAAGCCTCGGGGACACGTGGAACCCTTGCCGGAGTTTAAGGCCTATGAGGCTTTCAGTTATTCGGCGGCCGATCGCCGGGCGCCGTTTGAGCCGCCGGTAGATGTCCAACTTACGATGGTTGATGAGCAGCCGGTTAGTGACGTTGAGCCGGACCTGGATCGGCCGCGCGAGGTGCTTGAGAACTTTGATCTGAAGTCGTTGACCATGGTAGGCACGCTTCAAGGGGTTGAGGGCAATCTGTTCGCGTTGGTGCGCGATGATATGGGTGGCATTCACCGTGTTCGCACCGGCAATTATATGGGGCAGAACTATGGCCGTATTGTGGGTGTCAGTGAAACCCGCATTGAACTGATTGAAATCGTTCCGAATGGCCGGGGTGGTTGGGTAGAACGCCCGCGCTCCCTGTCTTTGGATGAAGGCTGAGGAGCGGTAACGGTATGAATTCAAGAAACATGCACGAACAAACAGGTTTAGGGTCGAGGCTAGCGATGTTCAAAAAACTCAATGTCTGCGTAGGCGTGATTGCCATCGGGTTATGGAGTAGCCTGGCCGGAGCGGTCACGCTGGAAGACGTATCGTTTACGTCGCTGCCGGGGGAAGGCCTCGAAGTGACCATGAAGTTCGATGGTGCCCCGCCCGAACCTAAGGGTTATACCATCGAGCGTCCTGCACGGATCGCCGTAGACCTGTCGGATACCACCAGCGGCCTCAATCAGCGCAGCATTCCGCTGGGTAGCGGAAATGCCCAGAGCCTGACGGTCGTGGAAACCAAGGACCGCACCCGGTTGATCTTCAATCTGGTGGAGCTGGTGCCTCATGAAACGGTTCGCAACAATAACTCGCTGGTAATGACCATTGGTGGAGGCGGTTCAGCGCCTGTGGCGAGCTCCCGCCCGGCACAGCCCCAGTCAGCGCCAGTTGCCTCAACCTCATCTTCCAATGCGCTGGCGGATGTGGATTTCCGCCGGGGCAAAGACGGTGAAGGTCGGGTGATTGTGGATCTCGGCAGCACCAAGGCCGCTGTAAACCTCACTGAGCTTGGTGGCCGTATCCGGCTGACCATGCCGGACCTGGAGGTGCCGGCCAACCTGCGCCGTCGCCTGGATGTTTCGGACTTCGCCACTCCGGTAACCCGTATCGATACATTTGTTGAAGATGGCAATGCGGTGATCGAAATCCGTCCGGAAGGCGAGTACGACTACATTGCCTACCAGTCTGGCCGGGAGTTTACGGTCAGTGTTGAAGAGCTGTCCCAGGAAGAAGCGGAAATCCGCCGTGAAGAGAAGTTCCCGTACACCGGTGAGAAACTGTCCCTGAACTTCCAGGATATTGAAGTGCGCTCTGTACTTCAGCTGATTGCCGATTTCACCGGCCTGAACCTGGTGGCCAGTGACACTGTGGGTGGCAGCATTACCCTGCGCTTGCAGAATGTACCCTGGGATCAGGCGCTGGATCTGATTCTTAAAACCAAGGGTCTGGACAAGCGCCAGATTGGCAACGTGCTGCTGGTAGCCCCAGCGGATGAAATTGCCGCCCGTGAAAAGCTTGAGCTGGAAACCTCCAAGCAGATCGCTGAGCTGGCGCCGGTTCGTCTGGATATCATTCAGGTGAACTACGCCAAGGCCGCGGATGTGGTAGCCCTGATTCAGGCAGACGAAGAGCTGATTTCCTCCCGTGGTTTCGTATCGTCAGATGCCCGTACCAACACCATCAGTGTGCGTGAAACAGCGGACAAGCTGGAAGAGATTCGTCGCCTGGTAACTACCTGGGACGTACCTGTACGCCAGGTTTCTATCGAGGCACGCATTGTCCGGGCACAAACCAATGTGGCCGAAGACATCGGTGTTCGCTGGGGTGGTGCTGCTTACAATGTCGATGGCGATGACGTTGTGACCATTGGTGGCTCGCTGGGCACCCTGCAGGAAGCTCGCGACGCAGCTGGCGGTGGCAGCAATACCATTTCCTTCCCGGGTGCCTTGGGTGTTGATCTAGGGGTGTCTGGCGAGGGCGCATCCTCCTTCGCAATCGGCTGGGGCAGTGATGACTTCCTGGTAGATCTGGAGCTTTCTGCCCTCGAAAGCGACGGCCGTGCAGAAGTGGTCTCCCAGCCGCGGGTTGTGACTGCGGACCGCCAGACGGCATCTATCAAGTCCGGTGAAGAGATTCCGTACCAGAAAGCTGCGTCCAGTGGTGCCACTTCCGTTTCTTTTAAGGAGGCTGTGCTATCGTTGGAAGTGACCCCGCAAATTACCCCGGATGATAAGATCATTATGGATCTGGTAGTCAACCAGGATTCCCGGGGCGAGGTCACGGCCGGTATTCCGTCGATCAACACCAATGAAGTTATGACTCAAGTGCTGGTGGCGAACGGCGAGACAGTGGTTCTGGGTGGTATCTTCCAGTCCGAGGTGGCCACGCAAACCACCAAGACTCCGTTCCTGGGTGATATTCCCTACCTTGGCCGCCTGTTCAAGCGTACTGAGCACATCAATGAGCGCAGTGAGCTGCTGATCTTCATCACCCCGAAGATCATCAAGAACGACCTGATCGACTGATCCGGCCAGTAAACCGAAAAGCCGCCGCTAACCCCGGCGGCTTTTTCGTAGTGCGCCAGGCATGGCGCGTAGCGCCTTGACGGGCGCTGTTCCGGTACAGGTGGTGCTGGCCGGATGACTTGGGGGTGCAAGTCCCCTGTGGGCCCGGCAAGGGGAACCACTAGCCGG
>NZ_JASSVO010000008.1:0-122344 GCF_030541085.1 Marinobacter sp. ST-43 | reverse complement strand
GGGCAACTTTGGACTTGAATGATGCGCTGTATTGCTTGCGTTTCTTGCTCATGATTCTCCTCCTTATGGAGATGATGAATCAGAGCTTAGGCACCTGTCCAAAATTTGGGGTCCACTTCACTTTAGCCTTTCCAGATAAATAAAATTCAGCCATGAGGCACCGACAAACCTCTCGGTAACTCCTGTCACATTTCTCCATAGCCAAGAAGCTCTCTCTGAAGAAGAAGTCAGGCTGTTCCGTTTTATAAAGGGTTCTGATTCGCCAGATATCTGACTCAAAATCAATACTGGGGAAACGGACGGCCATTCGAGACCGACAACTGTCAAGCCAACTATCCAGGGCCTTTCGGTAATGAGGAGCATCAATAGACGTCGGGGCACTCATAATGACTTTGCCTCCCCATTCTGCTCATTTCGCAAAAGATCAATTGCATTCATAACAAGCACAATGTGAATTTTTGCTTGCCTCGCCTTATCAACTAGATGCTGAAAGGGTTTTCCTCGCCTGCTCATCTCTGCAATCTGTCCCTCAACAAGGCGAAGATTTATGCTGTGGTCTGCATCCCAGCATGGATTGAATCGAAAGCAGCCATAGCAGGCAATTGGGGCACTTTCACAGGCAATTGCTTTCCCACATTCGCCCACATCCTCGAACCGCCCACTTACTCCGTCTTCTGCGCTGATTCGCCTCTCTTGAGCGACAGGATCTTTTTTGGATCGAATGTTCATTAGGGTTGGAAGGTGTTCGGCAAAGGCTGGCTTCATTGACTCTGAAAGCTCAAACATCAGCCCATGAAAAGCAATATCAACATAGTATTTGCAGGTACTATCTGTTGCATGTTTGAGAACAGACTGAATGGTTTTAGAAGAAGCTCCCGTCTGAGCGAGAAGCGTCCCCAAAGTATGCCTGAGCTGATTGTTACCTAGCTGAATGTGCTCACCAAGTTTTACTTGCATAGCCCTCTGATAGCCCAGGGTAAACTGACTAGCACTGGAGTACATTCCATAATTTTCATTGGAGAATGTGCTTTTCCAAGCCCCACCTTCGGTAAGCTGTCGTGCTGGGAACAGCGCTAGCTTTTCAATATCGCTCTCCGAGACAAGATGCCCATACTTTTCTATTACGGCTTGTCGCTGCTTGGCCAGCAGTAACGCTAGAGCTTCACTGACTCGGTATCTGATTTTTGCAGGAGCATGCATCCTTGATTTCGAAGGCACAATATCAATAAAGTGCTGCTGAGACTTCGCATCGAATTTGAGGTCACCAAGGGTTATTTGTCTGTAGCTTTCGTTACGGGAAAATACTGCAAAGCAGAGATGCCCGAGCGAGTAATGCCCAAGATCGATCACTCCTTGCGCATAAGCTCTATCGAGAGAATCAAGAACCACTGCAACCGATGCGCGAGTCATCGCTTTGGCAATAATTCGGTCTATTGCAGATCCTCGCTTCCCTTTTTTTGGATCACTGGAAGGAAAATCACTCGCATGAAGCCCTCTGGCAAACAGCGGTGAATCAGGATCCCAATTAAATAAAATCTGGAGATATCTCAAATGGTAGGTTGCTAGGCTTTCAGCGTTTGCTGACAAACAAAGCAAAAACATTTCATCAATTATGGATATTTTTTCTCTGAAAGCTCCCGTTTCCCATACTTGCCAGAGGATTTTCCTTATATTCTGAGCTTCTTTTGAGAGCGTACTGAGTTTAAGAGTGCCAGCACGATCAAAGAGCAAATCACGAAGATTGATCAGAAAACTATCGGTATAGCCTGAACGTAAACCAGAAAAATTGAAGGTAAATGATTCAATTCTTCTTTGGCTAACCGGTCCAACTTCACCCCGGACCTCTACTTGGAGCGGTTCTTCAGCCTCCCATTCAAATTCGGTGGCACCTATAGTTCTATTCACAGGCACGCTACCTCTCTTTTCTCTGTCTAAGTTTCTCTACCTGTTGCATCAGGCTCTGATGGAACTCAGAAAGAGTCACTTGAGCCTGATCAGACAACGCTCTAGCAGCATAGATTTCAGGCATTTTGCTTGTGACCGTCCACCCAAAACGAAGCTTCATTAAATCTTTTACTCTATCTGGAACATCCGAATATTCGTTCGGCCTTTGCGCACCTTGGGCTCGTGATATCTCTAAGCATTTTTGCGACAGGAAGAAACTCGCTGCAGAGTGCCGCAATACGTATGAGTAAAAATCGTACTTTGGCTGCTCACAGAAGTAGGGGTCATCGTCCACATCCAACAGCCCCAAGTCTCGCATTCTCTTCCCGAGACGGTGGAACATAACTGTAAAGCTTGAACGGTGCTTTACAGGCTCACCTTCTCTTGTGAGAAACAAAAAACCAGAGCTTCGATTCTTTAGCCCTCTCAGGAGCACGTTTTTTCGCTCAGTATCGATGTATTCCTGTAATGCCTGCACAGTAAAAGGCCACAGACTAATCATTGTTTCACTTGCATGATTTATTTTCGTGCTATCACCCATCTTGAGTTTAGGTGTTCCCGTGCTCACTCTTTCTGTTCGCCTGTGTCTATTGTCTTTAATCACGAGATGGCCAGACTGTGGACGAAAGTCAGAGATTGCCACGTTTCCTATAGTTCCTGGTCTCAGACCTTCACAGGCGAGAAGTGTCATGGCTCGATCTCTCATGACCGTCCTTGACGTTTTACCACCAGCTGTTTTAAAGAGCTTATCGGGCCTTAAAAAAACTTCTTCGATTATTTTTAAATACTTGTCTGTTGGAAGGCTCTGGATTGCCAAGTGATGACTCTGTTTCGTTCCTCCAACGGCTTTCTTAAGCCGTGATGTCACCTTTAGGTATTCGTGCCTTAGCTGGTCGCGAAGAGCGTGCGATCGAACATTTGGTTCTAAGAACACCTCGAAGTAATAGGTCAGGTATTCTGCAATCTGGTGGAGACGCTTTCTCGCGGTGTTAGGCTCAACTGAATGCGATAGTTCTCTTGTGGTTTTCCTCGCTTTTGGACTCAACATCGAGGCCATTTTTTTACCGGACAAAGCCTTTATCTCATCAAGAGGTCTGTAGCATAGATCCACTAAATCTCTGAGTTCTCCATGTGTTAAGGCTCTCCCTTCACTTGCTCGATTGAGCAATTCCACCTGGTAAGCGATGCAGAAACGATAAAAGCACTCTAGGCTCTGAGCTACTAACTCTCTTGTATGGGGGTTTGTGTAGCTCTCAGTAATGTACTTCGAGAATGGATAGTGAATCCGCCCGTCGTCATGAAGAACAATATAGTTTTTCCTAGCAAATCCACGTCTCATTTTAATTCAACTTTTATAAACTATGACACCATGCTATTTCGAATTCAAAAAAATACAACCATTTTTTTCCACATAGAATTTTTTTATTTTAAAACAAGCATTTGGAAGACAAGGATACAAAACCAGTATCAATACCACCATTCCATCTCGGCGGCATCGATGAAATTGATGCCCTGCTCCATGGCATAGTCAAGCTGCTCAAAGGCTTCCTGCTCGCTGTTCTGCTCGCCCCAGGTCATGGTTCCCAGGCAGATCAGGCTGACCTCGATATCTGTAAAGCCAAGTTTTCGCGTTTGCATGGAATCTCCTTGCATTGGGTCGATAAGAGACGGGGTAAAAACACGTAAACGGAATGTCACGGAGTTGTCGCATTTCTGTCATGGCGCCTTTCCATAGTAAAGGCATGACAGCAGAACCTTCAGGAACCCCCGTGACCGAAGCCCAGTTGACCGAACGGCGACCGCAACACATTACCATTGTTTCCGAGACGTTTCCGCCGGAAATCAATGGTGTTGCCAACACCATGCGGCACCTGTGTCAGGGGCTGATGCAACGGGGCCACCATGTAACCGTGGTGCGCCCCCGGCAGCCTCACGAACAGAAAGGGCTGTTTGAGAGTACCGGGAGCGGGTTGTTTTCCACCGAACTGGTGGTTAATGGCTTGCCTCTTCCCGGCTACGCAGATCTGCGCTTCGGTACCGCCCGCCCCTCGAGCCTGAAAAAGCTCTGGCAGAAACAGCGGCCCGACGGCATCTATGTGGCAACCCAGGGGCCACTCGGCGTGGCGGCCGTGAACGCGGCTCGCAGCCTCGCCCTGCCTGTCAGTTCCGGGTTCCATACCAACTTCCATCAGTACTCTCGCTATTACGGAGCGGGCCTGCTCGAACGGTTGCTGTGTGCCTACGGTCGCTGGTTCCATAACAGAACAGCCATCACCCTGGTGCCTACCGGTCGCATGCAGCGGGTTACCCGGGACATGGGGATCACCCGCACCGGCCTCTGGAGCCGGGGCGTGGATTGCCAGCGCTTCACCCCCCACAAACGCGACCAATCCCTGCGTCGGCAATGGGGGCTGCACGACAACGAACGTGCCGTACTCTATGTCGGGCGCCTGGCTGCGGAAAAAAACCTGCGCATGGCTGTTGCCTGCTTCGAGCGTATCCGCGGCCTGCATCCTAATGCCCGCTTCGTGCTGGTAGGGGATGGCCCCATGCGCCGCTCCCTGGAAGACCGGCACCCGGACTACATATTCTGTGGCACCCGACGGGGCGAAGATCTGGCCCGGCACTATGCCTCCGGTGACCTGTTCCTGTTTCCGAGCAAAACCGACACCTTCGGCAACGTGGTGCTGGAAGCCATGGCCAGCGGACTGGGCATCGTCGCCTTCGACGATGCGGCAGCCGCAGAACATATCCGACACGACGAAAACGGCATGAAGGCTGAACTGACAGACGACGAAGACTTCATCAATCACGCCCTGAGACTGGCCGACCAGCCCTCACTGTTGAACCGAGTCCGCGCCCAGGCTCGCCTGGACGCCCTCGAATTGAATTGGAGCAGCCAGATCGACCAGTTTGAACAGCTGGTTTTAAACCAAACTGCACAGGCCCGATACCATGGCATTAACAAGCAAGGCATCTCGCTTCTTTGAGTTGGCAGACCAGCGAGAATTCGCGGTCTGCCAGGCCATTAATCGCAGCGTACGGTTCCGGCCGATTCTGGGGTATTTCCGAGTCGTCAGCCGACTTGGCGACGGTTGGTTCTGGTACGCACTGATTCTCTCACTGCCTTTCTACGCCGGGGACTCTGGCCCGGCCCTGGCACTTCAAATGGCGCTTACCGGGCTCACCTGCACGCTAACCTACAAGGCCCTCAAACGCTGGCTGATTCGCGAGCGGCCTTTTATTTCGTTTCCGGTTATCAACTGTGCAACGCCGCCACTGGACCGGTACAGCTTTCCGTCCGGCCACACCCTGCACGCGGTGTGTTTTCAGGCCATGCTGTTCGTTGCGCTCCCGGCCCTGGCCTGGTGTGTGCTTCCGTTCACCTTGTCAGTGGCGGCATCCCGGGTCATTCTCGGGCTCCACTACCCCAGCGATGTCCTGGCCGGCGCCTTGATTGGTGGCACCATGGGATGGGCCTCTATGCAGTGGCTGGCCAGCTGAGCCCAACCCAGGCAGTTGCCGCATTCTGGTCTACACTGATTCCGGAGAATCCTGCCGGAGTGAGTCATGAACACAAAGATCCTGCTGGTCACCGGGGCCGCAATTATTCTGGCGCTGGCGCTCCTGTGGCCGACCAATACCCCGCCACCCGAGTTACCACCAGCCGGAAACGCTCCGGATACCGCTTCAGATCCGGACGAGGCACCCCCGCCCTCTTCCGATACCCTGACACCTGAACAACAGGCACTGCTGGACAACCCCAAGGTCAAGGCTTACGCCCAGCGGCTTGAATTTGAAGATGACCTGCACGATTTCTTTGCCAACGCCCCATCTCTCCCCGAACAGAAGCGCCGGGCCCAGGCCGATGCCCTGCAAGAGCGTATGAACGAATACGAAGGATCTGTGCAGGTGAGTGCTCCGGAAGCCGCGTTGATTCAACTGGCGATGATCCAGATTCTGGAGCCGGATGAGGAGGCAGCAAAAGCCGCCGCACAGCAACTCATGGACCGGTACCGGGCTGAATCCGGAGCCAGACTGCAGGCCTGGCTGGAGGAACCCAGGCCGGACTTCGAACGCTACAAGGCCCGGGAAAAGGCAATTGTGGAAGAAGTGATGGCCATGGATGATATTCCCGGCGGACTGACCCGGGACCAATACCTGCGTGAGCGCCTTCAGGAAGCTCGGGTAGAGGCCATGGGCCGGTCCGCCGGCAATAATCAGAGCAACTGATCCAGCGACCAGTACAACAGGTTGAACGGTTTGTTGTAATCGGCCACCGTATCGGTCTCCGAGGCCTGCATCACCGCACCGCTGCCATTCATCACGTTATTGACGAAATCCCCCAGTTCCAGGCCCAACTCCTGAATATCCGAATTGGCGAACTCGATAATGGACGTGCAGTGACTTTCATTCACGTCCCGAAACATGGGCAGGTAATAGCCGAAGTTATCCAGCCCGGCCAGCGTCTGCGTCAACCGTTCGGTATCCACGGCCCACTTCTGATGCAGCAAAGCCTCCTTGGTGGCCTGATCCGGCGCATTCTCGATCTCCGGGAAGAAGCGCTCATAGGAATAGGAGGAGTAGTTCAGGTCCCGCCAGAAATGCGTATGCCCCATACGGTCCTGTGGCAGCGCCGTCGCCAGCGCAGGATACAGGCTGCCGAGGTCATTCAGGTTCAGTGCCGGCAAACCGGACTTCAGGTAAGCCAGCGGGCCGCCCGGCTGGTCCAGCCCCCAGGATTGCCTGATGAAGCTCTGTAGCAGCACCGAAGGATACTGCTGAGGGTCGGCGCCAACCGGCGCACTGAAGGCAGGGCCTGAATCGTTGATCAGGAAACTTCGAGTCGGCGCCATGTCCCGCCGGGTTGGGTGATAGTTGGTCAGGCCACCAATGCCACCAGCACTGCAACCGGTCGCCAGCATCTGCCCGGGGCGTTGCAGGTTGTCCTTGAGCCAGCTGATCACCGCCCGGGTATTCCTCAGGCCGTTGTGATGCCAGATCAGAGGTTCCACCTCGCCTTCAGGATCTTCATACACCGCCACCCGGTCACCGGAATAGATATCCCCCGTACAGTAGGGTACGTAGACCATGTTCCAGTTCTGGGTTTTTACCCGGGTCCAGGGATGCAGACGAACCACAAACGGGCTCACCAGGCTGGCGCCGGGATTCAACAGAGACATGTAATCATCCGGGATACCATCGGGATTACGAGCTCCCCGGATCCCGGTCTGGCCACTGCAACTCTCGTAATCCCAGCAGGCACCGCCACCTTCAAAATAAACCACGGTATTGGAAGTGTTCGGCACCCGGTTCACGAAGAACTTGTACTCCGAACCGTTACCGCATACAGCGCCGGTTTCCGGCGCCAGTGCGATGGTCTGCCACTGGTAGTAGGCCCCCGCCGAGAAATTCTCGTAGCCATCGGGATTGGCCAACAAAGGGTAGGCACCCTGGCGCTGATCCGATGTCACCGGATTATCGGCACCGGGCGGCGACGCCAGGTTACCCAGGGTTCGCCAGAATCCATAATCCCCCAGCTCCGCCGATACCGGAGCCGACAGCAACAATAACAACAAGCCCGCCAGCGCACCGGAGCGCCAGGGGCCACAACAGCCAGCTTTGTTCATTCTTGTTCTCCTGCGATTGTTGTTTCGGGGCGGGCGTGGCCCGCAACGCTTACAGCAGGATAGCGTCACCTAAAAGCTAGAGGTGACACACTGTCACGTCAAAGCGGCAGCCATACCGTTTTAAACTAAAAAAATGGCGGATATGCCCGCGGGGACCGAAGTCAGTCAAACAGGCGCAACTGGGTGACCGGAGCATCGTCATTGCGGAACCGGACTCCCACTCCCAGCAGGCGAACCGGGCGGTCTTTGGGCATCAGCTCTTCGAGCAGTGGCTGGAAATCCACCAGGGCCGGCTCGGTAACGGACTCCCGAACCCGCTCCAGTGTGTGGGTGGAAAAATCGCTGTAGCGGATTTTCACGAACAGCTTGTGTATCGGCTTGTGCTGTCCCTTGCGCGAGAGGCGAAGATTGAGGTCGGCCACCAGGGCCGGCATCACGGTATCGCAGGCGCTCCGGTCAGGGAGGTCCTGGGAAAAGGTGCGCTCGACGCTCACCGACTTGGCCACCCGCGACACCACAACGGGGCGATTGTCCCGGCCATGGGCCATTTCAAACAAACGATAGCCCTGTTTGCCAAACTTCTCGATCAACACGTCGGCACCCAGCGCCTGCATATCGCCACAGGTTTTCACACCCAGGGCGTGCAGCCGGGCCGCGGTCACCTGCCCTACACCGAAGAGCTTTTCCACCGGCAGCTCGCTTACAAAGTCGGCCACCTCCGGCGGCGTAATCACAAACAGACCATCGGGCTTGCGCCAGTCACTGGCAATTTTGGCAAGGAACTTGTTGGGGGCCACGCCGGCGGAAATGGTAATGCCGACTTCCCTGCTCACCCGCTCCCGCAGGTGCCGCGCCATCAAGGTGGCACTGCCCTTGAACGCGTCAACATCGGTCACATCCAGAAACGCCTCATCCAGGGACAAGGGCTCAACCAGATCGGTCATCTCCCGCAGTATCGCCATCACCTGCTGGGAAACTGCCCGGTAACGGCCCATGTCCGGCGGTACCGTGACCAGGCCGGGGCACAACCGCCGGGCTTCGCTGCCGGGCATGGCCGAACGCACGCCAAAAGCCCGGGCCCGGTAGTTGCAGGTGGTCACCACACCACGGCCGCCCTCGCCACCCACTGCCAGCGGAACATCCCGCAAGCTTGGGTCGTCACGCATCTCGACGGCGGCATAGAAGCAGTCGCAGTCCACATGAATGATCTTGCGCTGGGCCATAGGGGCGGGCTCACGTTAACAATCTGTACGTTTATACAGCCTTGTATCTTACGGTAACATGCCGAGAATGTCAGGAAATCCCGATAGTCCCGGCAAGCAACAGCGAGGCCCCATGAGTAACCCGATTCCCGAGTCTGAACGCACCGAAATCGAAGCCGCCGCCTTCCGGCGCCTGGTGCAGCACCTGCGTGAAAACAACGACGTCCAGAACATCGACCTGATGAATCTGGCGGGTTTCTGTCGCAACTGCCTGTCCAAATGGTATCGGGCCGAAGCGGGAGAGCGGGGGTTCGACATTTCAGATCCGGACGCCCGGGAAGAAATCTACGGCATGCCGTACGAAGAATGGAAAGCCAACTACCAGACCGGCCCCAAGCAGGATCACAAATAATGAATGTTAATGAAGCGGTTCGTATCCACCTGGCCTCAGTGCAGGCCGGTCATGCCGATTTCGACGACACCCTGAAACTGATCAATCAGTATTTCGAATTTCGGCCCACCGGTTTCAGCAACGGCCCGCTTCGCAACGAGACTGGCGAAAACGCTGGCTCCTGCCGGGTCTTCGGCCTGGGTCAGTACTGTAATCTGAGCGAGACCGACACCCTGCGCCTGTTCGCCCAACACTACGAGCAGGTGCTCGGCGACCCGGCCGGGGACAGCCATGGTAACATTCGCCAGTTTATCAGCACGGGCTGGTCCGGCATCCGTTTCGATGCCCCTCCGCTGCGCGCCCTCGGAGATGCCCATGCCTCAGACACCGGAGAACAGGTCCATCCATGAGCGATTCCGCAGCCACCGACACAAAACAGAGCTTTCAACTGAAGAGTGCCAGTGTTTCCCTGACCGCCCTTGAGCTTTACTACTTCGACAACGACGAATTTGAAGCCAATCTTCGGGACAAGATCAGCCAGGCGCCGGGCTTCTTCAAAGACATCCCGCTGATTATCAGCCTGGAGAAATATGAAGGCCTGGACAGCGAACTCGATTTTTTCAAGATGATCGGGACCTGCCGCCGCCACAACATCCATGTGATTGGCGTACGTGCCGCCAACGACGATCAGCGCCGGCTTGCCCGGGGAGCCTCCCTGGCACTGCTGCCCGGCGGCAGCCTGAAAGAAAAGCCGGCCCAGGAAGCTCCGGCACAAGCCGAACCGGAAGCGGCCGCTGCACCGGAGCCTGCAAACGAACCGGCACCGGCAAAAATCATCAATCAACCGGTTCGATCAGGGCAGCAGGTATACGCGCCGGAAGGCGATCTGATCATCCTTGCGCCGGTGCAGGCTGGAGCCGAAGTTCTGGCTGCCGGCAATATTCATGTATACGGCCCGTTACGCGGGCGGGCGCTGGCCGGCATTCACGGTGCCGAGTCTGCCCGGGTGTTCTGCCAGTCACTTGAGGCGGAGCTTGTGTCCATCGCCGGACACTATAAAATCTCCGAAGATCTTCAGGACATTGGCTGGAAAAGCGCTGTGCAGATCCAGCTCAGGGACGATGTACTGGTGGTGACGCCACTGGACAAGGCCTGATGTTGTGACAACCGATAACAACAGTTGAAACCATGACGAATCCACCGAGAAACAGGAACTGAACCTTGGCTAGAATCATTGTCGTTACCTCAGGAAAAGGCGGCGTGGGCAAAACCACCACCAGCGCCTCCATCAGCACTGGTCTGGCAAAGCGTGGCCACAAGACCGTCGTGATTGATTTCGACGTGGGTCTGCGCAACCTGGACCTGATCATGAACTGCGAGCGCCGGGTGGTGTACGACTTCGTTAACGTCATTCAGGGCGAAGCGACTCTCAACCAGGCCCTGATCAAGGACAAGCGGGTAGAAACGCTCTATATCCTGCCTGCCTCCCAGACCCGCGAGAAGGAAGCTCTCACCAAAGATGGTGTGGAGAAGGTCATCAACGAACTGTCCGAAACCTTTGACTACATCGTGTGCGACTCTCCGGCCGGCATCGAACATGGCGCGCTGATGGCGCTCTACTATGCCGACGAGGCGATTGTCGTCACCAACCCGGAAGTCTCATCGGTACGGGATTCAGACCGTATTCTCGGCATCCTGCAGAGCAAATCCCGGCGGGCAGAAATGGGTCAGGACCCGGTCAAGGAACACCTGCTGCTGACCCGCTACAACCCGGACCGGGTAGAAAAAGGCGAGATGCTGTCGGTACAGGATGTTGAGGAAATTCTGGCCATTCCCCTGCTGGGCGTGATTCCCGAGAGCCAGATCGTACTGAATGCCTCCAACCAGGGCCTGCCGGTCATTCTGGAGGAGCAGAGCGATGCCGGCCAGGCCTATGAAGATGCCGTTGCGAGGCTGCTGGGTGAGGAACGGGAACACCGTTTCATGACGTCCCAGAAAAAAGGCTTCTTCTCACGGATGTTTAAAGGGGGCTAAGGGATGAGTTTTTTCGATTACTTCAGAAGCAAGAAAAACAGTACCGCCAGTGTCGCCAAGGAGCGACTGCAGATTATTGTGGCCCATGAGCGGGGCCAGCGTGAACAGCCGGATTACCTGCCCCAGCTGCAGCAGGAGCTGTTGCAGGTGATTCGCAAGTACGTTCAGATCAGCGACGACATGGTACAGGTGGAGGTGGATCGCAATGACCACTGCTCCGTGCTTGAATTGAACGTCACCCTGCCCGAAAAGTGATGGCTACGCCCGGTTTACCACCGGGCAAAGTGGTCTTCCATCAATCCCCGTAAGCCGTTTACGGGGATTTTTTTGCCGTTTTCATCCGCAACCGTACCCTGGAAAGTGCCCACAAACTGACGGAAATTGGAGGCAATCACCCAGGCGTTGAGCTTTTCCCGGCGCGCGCCCGCGGGCACAAAACGGAGGTCAACGCGGCCATCGTCGGTGGTGACCCGCCAGTCTGCCCCGGGCTGATAGCGATCGAACTCGAATCGGGCCGGCCCCAGCAGAACGCGACGCCCGTCAAGCCACAGGGCGTTCTCGGTCATCCCGGTTTCGTTCACCCCTGCGGCCAGGTTCAGCCCTACTGAAACACCATTGTCGGCAACCCCAGCCAGACAGGCCCAGTTCCAGGCGGTTTCCCGGCGCATGAAGCCGCAGCTCCAGTCGATGGACCCACGGGTAGACTCATCGCAACGCCAGACCACATCGCCCAGGCGCACTTCACCGTCCACCGTCAGTCCGGCCGATTTCCGGGTGAACACCCAGCCGTTGTATCCGGCCGGCGACACCAGCCGCAAGGGTTGTTCAGTGTCCCGCAACTCAAGATCCACCCGGATATTACCGGGCCCGCTCACTCTCACATTCCGACCGCCCGTGGCCGGTTCGATGGCCATGCTCAAGTCGCCTTTGCGGAACCGGGCGTAACCGCGTTCGGGATAAGGCTCTATGTTCGTGTTCCTGGCCAGAGGTTGCAAAAACGAATGCTCGAACATCTGTCCGCTCTCGAAATCGAACAGATAGAAAAAGCCATTACTCACCAGATTCAGATCCACAATAGCCAGGCCAAACACCCAGCCCGGCGCCATCGCACTGACAAACTGGAACTGGTTGAAACGCCAGTGTCTGGCCAGGCGGGTCCGAGGCTTGTCCATCACCGTGCGCAGGTCGTAGTCGAGATAGTTGATGGTGTCGACAGGGTGCTCCATCAGCCCTGGCGTTATTCGTCCTCGGGCATCTACCAGTTTCTGTGTTGTCATAATGTTCGTCAGATCAGGCCAATCGTGGTGTGCGTTGTGTAACTAAGCTACCTGGTTCACAAACCCCCGCATTCACAGGCGGGGGGGCATTGCGCCCCGTGGTAGACTCGGCTCACTCTTACAACGGAAGTTTAGCCTATGACCACAACCAGAGCCCACGGCGTTAGCCGCCTGATTTCCGGCATTATGGGCCTGTTGATGACCTTGTCTGTGTCCGCCAGTGAAACCGGCCCGTTGCCATCAGAAGATGCCGAGGCCTGGTCACTGCGCAAGGAAGTGGACAATGTGCGGATATACACCATGGCGCGGGAAGGCTCGGGGTTCGAGGCTTTCAAGGCAGTAGCGGAACTGGACGTTCCTATCGAGAACCTGATGGCCGTCATGGTCAATCCGGAATCCTGTGAGGAATGGGTTCACAACTGCACAGAATCCCATGCCTTTGGGCAGGGGGACTTCCACGATCGCTATGCCTATTCGGTCAACGATATGCCGTGGCCGGTAGCCGACCGGGATTATGTACTGCGCATCCGTACCCGCGGCGACGCGTCCACCGGCGAGATTGTCATGGACCTCAACGCCACTCCCAACATGCGGGCCGAGTTCAACAGTCGCGTGCGGGTGGACCGCTCCGACACACTCTACCGGTTTACTCCCGAGGGCGACCGAACCCGAATGGTCTGGGTGCAGCACACCGAACCCAACGGCGCATTGCCCGGGTGGCTGGTCAATAGCCTGATTGTCGATATACCGGTCAAATCCATCCTCGCACTGGAAGCTGTCGCCAAACAGGATCGCTATCAGGGTTACCAGCTGCAATGGGGCGAAGACGGTACATTACAGGGCGTAAGCCCGGAAGCCCGTTAACCCGACCCACAATGCAGGGGTGACGGCAGGCCACGGAACGGCTAAGCTTCATCAAAAGCACAGCAAACGGAAGATGCCCGCACATGAGTGTTCTCGCCCATGAGATCATGACCCCGACCATCAAGGCTGTCCCCCACAACTGGACTATGGATCGCCTCGCCAGGTTCCTCACCGACAACGAAATCACCGGCAGCCCGGTTACCGACGACAACGGCGACATCATCGGCATAGCCACCCTCAAGGACATTACCGAATTCCGTTGGAATGCCTCCCGTTCCGGCGATCAGCCCAGGCTGACCGAAGAGGAGCAGGAAGAGGCCCGGCGTCTGCGTATGGTCATCTTCGAAGAGATGGGCAAGGTTCCGGTTGAAGTCCGGGACATCATGACGCCCATTGTTTTGTCGGTTGACGAAGACACGCCAGTGCGAGACATTGCCAATATCATGATGCGAGAGCACCTGCACCGGATCTTTGTCACCCGGGATTCAAAAATCACCGGTATCATAACCACTTATGACATGCTGAAACTGATCTCCGACAGAGACCTGACGCAACGCTGCGCCGAGACCGACTGAGCCACCAGAGAGGTAGCGCCCCCTATGCCAAGAGCACCGCAAGCTCGCCGGAAAATGTATGTCCTCGACACCAACGTCCTGATTCACGACCCGAATGCCCTCCTGAACTTTGAAGAACATGATGTCATCATTCCGATGACCGTCCTCGAAGAACTCGACAGCCTGAAATCCGGCAAACAGACGGTTGCCGCCGACTGCCGCCAGGCCATTCGCAACATCGACAAACTGCTGGGTGATGCCAGCCCCAAGGACATCGAGAAAGGCGTGCCGATTCTGCGCGGCAAGAAAGCGGACCCACTGGGCACCCTCTCAATCATCATGAGCACCGAAGGTGCCGGCAATCACTCACTGCCGGAGCACCTGAACGACAACAAGATCATCAACACCCTCGCCGCCCTGCAGGCACGCCACAAATCCCGGGATATCATCCTGGTCAGTAAAGACATCAACATGCGGTTAAAGGCCCGCGGCTTTGGTGTCGAAGCCCAGGACTACCACAACGACCAGCTACTTGACGACATTGACCTGCTGCCCAAGGGCTACAAGGAGTTCCCGAACTCGTTCTGGGACGGTATCGCCAAGGTGGAAACCATCCAGCGGGAGGGAGTGACGGAACACCTGCTCAAACGCGAAGGGGAACTGGCGAAGCTGAACATCAACGAGTTCGTGATTGACGAGCAGGGCTTCATCGGCAAGGTCGTCGATATCTCCGAGGACCAACTGGTGCTCAAGGATCTGCACCAGCATGACCTGATGAATGAAGAAGTCTGGGGCCTGGTACCCAGGGATATCTATCAGGCCATGGCCCTGAACCTGTTACTGGACCCCGACATCCACCTGGTGAACCTGACCGGCTCGGCGGGTTCCGGTAAAACCATTCTGGCCCTGGCCGCCTGTATTGAAATGACCGTGGCCAGCAAACTCTACAAACGCATCATCGCGACCCGCTCCACCCAGGGCCTGGATGAGGATATCGGTTTCCTGCCCGGTACCGAAGCCGAGAAAATGGAACCCTGGCTGGGTGCGATCGTGGATAACCTGGAAGCTTTGCACGAAGACGATGAGAACATGACCGCCAGTGTCGACTACATCCTCAGCAAAGTGCCCCTGCACTTCAAATCCATGAACTACATCCGGGGCCGCAGCTTCCAGCACAGCCTCATCATCATCGATGAATCACAGAACCTGACCCCGCACCAGATCAAGACCATCATCACCCGGGCCGGTAACGGCTCCAAGGTGATATGCCTCGGCAACCTGGCACAGATAGACACCCCCTATCTGAGCCCACTGAGCTCCGGCCTGACCTACATGACTGAGCGCTTCAAGGGCTTCCGCCATGGCGGTCACATCCATCTGCAAGGCGTACCCCGTTCGGTACTGGCCGAGTTTGCCGAAGCCAATCTTTAGGCTTCAGTGCGCCCCCTGTTTGCGCCAGCGAGCCGGGGGCATGCCCGTCCAGCGATGGAATGCCCGGTAAAAGGTACTGGCCTCTGCAAATCCGAGCGATAAAGCGATCTCTGCCAGGGACAACCCCGATTCCCGCACCGCCGCCAGGGCGAGCTCCCGGCGCACCTCGTCCAACAAGCTGTTGAACGTATAGCCCTGTGCCTCCAGCCGACGGGCCAACGTACGTTCGCTGAGCCCCAACATCCTGGCCGCTTCTGCCCGTCGTGGAAGGTTTGGCCCCATCCGGGCGACCAGCCATTGTCGAAGATCCTCTGCCGACACAGCGCCCTTTTCCAGCGCCGCCAGCCGTCCTGCATTGTACTGTTCATGTACACGGGCAAGGGCCGGATCTGCCTGTGGTAAAGGCCTGTCCAGCACCTCATTACCCACCAGCAAACCACTGAACGCCTGCTCGAACTCCACCGGGCAACCAAACACCTCCCGGTACCCTGACAGCGGCCCCAGACGGGCCTGACTGAATTGCACTCGCACAGGCCCAACCGCAGAACCGGCAATCCAGTCGGTCAGGCTGACCACGGCCGACAGCACCGCTTCAATCTGATGCGGACTGAACGCCAGACGCCCCTGCCGGGGGTGGTAGACAATCCAGGTGCCCCTGCTACCCGGTATCATCTGGAAGCGACCGCCATCAGAGATCAGCCGCTGGTATTTCTGGACCAGGGTGATGGCTTCGCGCAGCGTGGCGGCGCTCTGCATGGCGAAACTGACCGCATCAATACTGGCCGGCCGCACCCCGGCGCCAACTTTCAGACCAAACCCGGGATCCCGCGTGCACTGCTCCGCGGCGTGCCAGAGACGGGTAATGAAGTCGATGGGCCATCGTTCGAGAGACAGGGCCCCGGCCGGCAGACCAGCGGTTTCCAGCAACAGGTTCTCAGGAACGCCCAGATTCTTCGCGGCATCGATCACGGTATTGACCCAGCCCATCGATACGGTGGCTTCTAACGTCAATTATTACGGCCTCTGAAGTCAATTCAGAACCGATCATAGCGTTATATGGTCTGTAACAACAAAATCAAAAATACAATCCGGAAACGCACCATGGTGAAACCTGTTAGCTCAGACCTTTTGATTGCCGGCGGCGGACTGGCGGGCATTGTCACCGCCCTGGAAGCGCTGCGGGCTGGCAAGTCCGTAACCATTGTTGATCGTGACAGCCCCGAACGCTTCGGAGGTCTGGCGCTGTGGGCCTTTGGCGGCATGATGCTGATTGACACGCCGCTGCAGCGGCGCATGAGAATCGCCGATTCGCCGGAACTGGCGCTGAACGACTGGCTGCGTTTCGGCGAACTGGACCCAAACGATGAGTGGCCTGTGCAGTGGGCCCGCTATTACGTTGAGCATTCCCGTACCGAGGTGCACGACTGGCTCGCTGACGAGGGCATCAAATTCATGCCGGCGGTGAACTGGGTGGAGCGAGGCCGGTTTGGCGATGGCAACAGCGTGCCCCGCTACCACATCACTTGGGGCACCTCCCGGGAACTGGTGCGCTGCATGGTCAATGCCCTGCACGAAGCCGACACCGGTGGCAGACTGGCCATTCATCACCGGCACCGAATTACCGCACTCGACCATCAGGCCGGTGAGGTCTGCGGCGCCGTTGCCATTAACGAGGAAACCCGCGAAGAAGTGCGGTTTGAGGCTCCGAACGTGGTGCTGGCCATGGGCGGCATCAATGGCAGCCACGCCGAATGCCGGGCCAACTGGCCCAAACATCGCCCGCAACCGGCCACCATGCTTAACGGTGCCCATCCCTTTGCCGATGGCAAGCTGCACCACTGGGCCAAAGACCACCTGGGCGCGCGCATTACCCACGCCGGCGAAATGTGGAACTACGCGGCGGGCTTTCCCCACCCCTACCCGCATTTCCCGGGCCACGGCCTGTCTACCATTCCATGTAAATCCGCACTCTGGCTGAACCACCGGGGCGAGCGCATCGGGCCGGAGCCCCTGGTGACCGGCTTCGATACCCACTGGCTTTGCCAACGGGTGGCCGAACAGGAAAAACCCTGGACCTGGCACCTGCTGAACCGGCGTATTGCCCTGAAAGAATTTGCCATCTCCGGCGCTGAACACAACGCCCGAATCCGGGACAAACAATTCCCCCTGTTCCTGAAAGAACTGCTGCTGGGCAACAAACCGCTGGTAAATCAGATGCAGCACGAAAGCCGCCACTTCCTGGTGGATGACACCCTGGAAGGGCTGGCGAAGAAAATGAACGCCCTGACCTGCTCCCTGGACATTGACGCTGCCACTCTGAAAGCCACCGCCGATGCCTTCGATGCCAATTTCAGCAAAGGCAGCCAGCTGAACAACGACCCGCAAATCCGCATGATCCGCCACGCCCGCCAATGGGGCCCGGACCGGCTGCGCACTTGCAAACCGGCGCCGCTGCAGAAACCAGGGGCCGGCCCCTTCATCGCCATCCACATGCAACTGACCACCCGCAAAAGCCTGGGTGGCCTGCGCACCGACCTGCAAAGCCGGGTACTGGATGCCCGTGGGCAACCCATCCGCGGCCTCTATTGTGTCGGCGAAGCGGCCGGTTTTGGCGGCGGTGGCAGCAATGGCAAACGGTCACTGGAAGGCACCTTCCTGCCCGGTTGCATTCTGACGGCGCGGGCTGCCGCCCGCTCCATCACCAAGGGAAACTGAGACCATGCCCCTGAGTTATCCGGCCACCGCCGCCGATTACCAGCAACTCGCTCGCCGTAAACTGCCCCGGTTTCTGGCAGATTACCTGGACGGCGGCGCCACCGAAGAACACACCCTGCGGGCCAATGTCCGCGGCTGGCAGGATATCGCCCTGAGCCAGCGCGTGCTGATTGATGTCGATAACGTAGACACCCGCACCGAGTTGGCCGGGCAATCCTGCAGCATGCCTGTCGCCCTGGCGCCTCTGGGGCTGGCCGGAATGATGGCACAACGGGGAGAAGCCCAGGCAGTAAAAGCCGCCAATGCGGCCGAGGTGCCTTTCACCCTCTCCACCGTTGGCATATGCCCGTTGGCAGAAGTGAAAGCAGCCGCCACGGCGCCGTTCTGGTTCCAGTTGTACATGATTCGCGACCGGGGCTACGTAGAAAACCTGCTGAAAAAAGCCTGGGATTCCGGCTGCCAGACGCTGATCTTTACCATCGACCTGCCCCTGCCCGGCCCCCGGCATCGGGACACCCGTAACGGCCTGAACAGCGCCGGCGCCCGTTCCGTTGCGCTCAAAGCGCAGCAACTGCTATCCAGGCCCGGGTGGCTATGGCAGGTAGCGATAAAAGGTAAACCCCTGACCTTTGGCAACCTGAGCGACGCAGTGCCAGAGGCCAGTAACCTGGACTCCTTCAAGCAGTGGGTCGATACCCAATTCGATGCCTCCGTCACCTGGCAGGCCATCGAATGGCTGCGGGAACGCTGGCCCGGCAAGCTGATCCTGAAAGGCATTCTGGAAGTGGACGATGCCAAAGCAGCCGTCAACGTCGGTGCCGATGGCATCGTGGTCTCCAATCACGGCGGTCGTCAGTTGGATGGTGTGGCCGCCACCGCCCGCAAACTCCCGGATATCGTGGCCGCCGTCGGCAACGACACCGAGATCCTGGTGGATGGCGGCATCCGCAACGGCGTAGACGTTTTCCGCGCCCTTGCCCTGGGAGCCAACGGCGTGATGATTGGTCGCCCCTGGGCGTGGGCCCTGGCGGCAGAAGGTCAGGCTGGATTAACCCGACTCCTGAACACCTGGCAGCAGGAACTGAAACTGGCCATGATCCTGACCGGTGTCACCAGAATTGCCGATATCAACGAGACCCATCTCGACCGGACCAATACAAACGAATTGACCCAAGCTGGAGAACAACAATGACCAACGGCGCTCAGGCACTAATGAAAACCCTGGTGAATTCGGGTGTTGAAGTCTGTTTTACCAACCCGGGCACCAGCGAAATGCATTTCGTCGCCGCCCTGGACAGCGAACCCGGAATGCGGGCGGTACTGGCCCTGTTTGAAGGCGTCGCCACCGGTGCCGCCGACGGCTACGCCCGGATGGCGGACAAACCCGCTGCTACCCTGCTGCACCTGGGCTGTGGCCTGGGCAATGGCCTGGCGAACCTGCACAATGCACGCAAGGGTAAGGTACCGGTGGTCAACATTGTTGGCGACCATGCCACCTACCATGTGAAATACGACGCCCAGTTGCAGTCTGACATCGAAACGGTCGCTCGCAACATCTCCCCCAATTTTGTGCGCACGTCACAAAGCACAGAAGCTCTTTGCCAGGATGCCGCCGAAGCCATCACCGCCGCCCGGGGCCTGCCAGGGCAGGTAGCCACTCTGATTCTGCCAGCGGATGTGTCCTGGGGCGAAGGCGGCAAGCCTTGTGCCGCACCCACTCAACCGCAAGCGCCTGCAGCTGAAGATAGCGCTGTTAAAGCGGCCGCAGAAGCCATTAAGAGCGGTAGGAAAACCGCCCTGCTGCTGGGTGGCCGCGCCTTGCGTGAGCCCGCTCTGCTGGAGGCGGCACGCATTGCCGCTCACAACGGTGTCACCCTGTTTGCCGAAACCTTCCCAACCCGCATTGAACGGGGCGCCGGCCTGCCGCCGGTGGAGCGGATCGCTTACCTGGCGGAACTGGCTACCCTGCAGCTCTCCGAGTTTGACCACCTGATTCTGGTGGATGCCAAGGCCCCGGTATCCTTCTTCGCCTATCCGGGCAAACAAAGCTACCTGGTGCCAGACAACTGCACGGCTCACACTCTGAGCACACCGGAGCAGGATGCCACCACCAGCCTGAAAAAGCTGGCCGATACTCTCGGTGCCAGCAATGCCCAACCCAAGCTGCAGGCGCCCGGCCGCCCCGGCCTGCCCAAAGGTAAACTCACCGCCGAAAAAGTTTGCCGGGCGGTGGGCGAACTGATGCCCGAGAACAGCATTATCGTGGATGAAGCCATCACCTCCGGCCTGATGCTGAACGCCATGACCGCAGGCTCACCACGGCACGACCTGATCACCCTCACCGGCGGGGCCATCGGGCAAGGCATGCCCAACGCCGTCGGCGCAGCCATCGCCTGTCCGGATCGCCAGGTTTACGCACTGATCGGTGACGGCACCGCCATGTATACCAACCAGGCCCTGTGGACCATGGCGAGGGAAAACCTGAACGTGATCACCATCATCTTCAACAACGCCTCCTACTCGATCCTGAACGTAGAACTGGAACGGGTTGGCGCAGAAGAAGCCGGTGCCAAGGCGAAATCACAGCTCGACATCAGTGGCCCGGTCACCAACTACGCGTTGCTGGCCCAGAGCATGGGCGTGCACGGCACCCGGGTAACCACGGCGGAAGAGCTGATCAAAGCCATGGAATACGCCAAACACAACCCCGGCCCGCACCTGATTGAAGCGGTGGTACCGGAATCCCTGAATGGCGTAAAAAGAAAGGTGCTGCCCTGGCTGCTGAAGTCGCTGCCGAGCCTGCCAAGGCCGCTGACCAAAGCCCTGAAAAAGAAGATCGCGCCCTGATCCAGGCAAAAAAAAGGCGCAGGTCACTTGCGTGACTGCGCCTTTTCCTTCGACTGGATAGGTAACTCTGCTCAGACCCGGTAGCGGCTGACCTGGTCGGTCAACTCACCGGCCAGTGCCTTGAGGCGCTGGGTCGCTTCGCCGGCGCGACGGGTTCCCTGGGCAGTCTGTTCCGAGATTGCCACGATTTCGTGGACATTCTGGTTGATGGTTTCCGACACGCTGGTCTGCTCTTCCGCAGCACTGGCAATCTGGGTGTTCATATCGGTAATCGTGTTCACGGCCTGGGAAATACGCTGCAGCGCTTCGTTCACCTGGCGGGTTTCCTCCACGGTTTCCTCGCTGCGCTGGCTGATGGCGCCGATCAGCATTACCGCCTGCTGGGCACCTTTCTGCAGCCGCTCGATGGTCGCCTGGATCTCCTGAGTGCTCTTCTGGGTCCTGCTTGCCAGCGTACGTACCTCGTCGGCAACCACGGCAAAGCCACGGCCGGCTTCTCCGGCGCGAGCCGCCTCGATGGCAGCATTCAGGGCTAACAGGTTGGTCTGGTCGGCAATCTCCCGAATAACCTCCAGCACGCTGTCGATCTGGCGGGAGTCGGTGCCCAGTTTTTCTATGACCTGAACACCCTCTTCCACCTGTTTGGAGAGCCCGCCAATCACCTCGATGGCCTGGTAGACCAGCCCCTGGGCATCGGTTACCTGAGCGGTAGCGTGGCCAGCCGAATCCGACGCTTCACTGGCATTACCGGCCACTTCCTGGGCTGCGGCGGTCATCTCGTTCATGGCGGTGGCTACCTGATCACTTTCCGATTTCTGGCGCTCAACGCCCTGCTCGGCTTCCACCATGACCTCGTTCAACTCGCCGGTGGTAACATTCAATGTCTCGGCCGACTGGCGGACCTGGCGGACCAGCCCATGGACCTGATCCGCAAAGCTGTTGAACGCCGTGGCCAGCTGCGACAGCTCGTCCCGACCCGAGACCTCCAGCCGACGGGTAAGATCCCCGTCGCCACTGGCAATGCCATTCATCGCCGTCACCGCCGACTTCAACGGACTGATAATGCCGCGAACCACGACAAGGGCAAGGAAGACAATAATGGCCAGAGCGATCAGGGAGGTGGTCACCGAACCAATGATTGCCTCACCCAGGGAATTTCCCACCCGCTGCTCCATGGAAGCAACCTGAGATTCCAGGCCGTCAATCCAGAATCCGGTGCCAATCATCACGCCCCATTTCGGCAGCATTTCGGCATAGCCTAACTTGGGGGCTACGTTACCGGTTTCCGGGTGTTTCCAGCCATAGGGTACATAGCCGCCACCATTGCGCGCAGCCTCGATCAGTTCGCGAATCAGGTAGGTGCCGTTCGGGTCCTGAAAGCCCCAGAGGTTACGGCCTTCCAGGGCGGAATTGACACCATGCATCACCGAAACACCTTCCGTGGTATAGGCGAACAGATAGCCCTCACTGCCGGAGTCGTCAAAACGCAGTTGCCGCAAGATGTCCCAGGCCTGCTGCTGGACCTCAGGATCATTGGCCGAGCCCGGCTGCTCATACAGATGCTGGATGGACGTTTTCGCCAGTTCCAGATAGTTGCGCAGTTCCTGGCGCTTGCTGGCCTCCATGTCTTCCGAGAAGCTTGCAACCGCCTGCTCTCCGATCGAGCGGGCCTGATTCAGGTTGTAAGTGGTCAGCAATGCAGTCAGAACAATAACCGGCACCAGTGCCAGCAACAGCACCCTCGCCTGGATGGTCAGATTCTTCATGTGGTGTGTTTTCCGTGGTTGGAATGACTGTCGGAGAAGTCCGCTAAAAAAAGATTAGCAATCCTACAGAAAAACACACGACAGATTTATCGAGGAAACCTCGTGGTTTGTAAAACCAGTGCAACCGGGGCGTTATCTTTTGTAATGGTCAGTCTTTGAACTCGGCTTTGTCCAACCCGTGTTTCTTCATTTTGTCATACAGCGTCTTGCGGGCAATCCCGAGCTGCACCATGGTGTCCTTGATGCTACCGTGGCAGGCGTTCAGCGCACTGACAATCGCCGAGCGTTCAAAGCCATCCATCATTTCCGACAGCGTCTGCCGGCTGGCAATGTTCGGTCCGCTGGCAGAATCGCCTTCGGCCAGGGCTGCCGGGCCCAGCAAGACATATCGCTCGGCCAGGTTACGCAGTTCCCGAACGTTGCCGGGCCAGGAATGCTGCATCAGCCGGGCAGCCTGACGTGCGTCCAAAGGCACACTCTCGCGGTCATAGCGAGCGGCAGCAATCAGCACAAAGTGATGGAACAGTTTGGGGATGTCTTCCTTTCGCTCCCGCAACGGCGGAATATCCACTTTCACCACATTCAGTCGGTAATAAAGGTCGGACCGGAATTCTCCCTTGTCACTCAGTTCCTTCAGATCGGATTTGGTGGCGGCGATAATACGTACGTCCACGTCAACGACCTGGTTGCTGCCAAGCCGCTCAACCCGTTGCTCCTCAAGAACCCGGAGCAGTTTTATCTGCAACGGCATGGGCATACTTTCCAGCTCATCCAGGAACAGGGTTCCCCGATGAGCGTGTTCTATCTTGCCAACACGTCGTTTGTCAGCACCTGTGAAGGCACCGGCCTCGTGCCCGAACAGCTCGCTTTCGATCAGATTCTCGGGTACAGCGCCGCAATTGATCGCAACAAAATTGTGGCTGCTGCGTGGACTGTTTTCATGGATATATCTGGCCAGCGCGTCCTTACCGGACCCCGTCTCACCATGAAGGAGCACGTTTGCGGAGATATCCAATACCGGATCAATGGTCGCCATCACCCGTTGCATAGCCGGCGAATCGCCCAGCATCCGGGGGCCGGGGCGGGCAAGGTGTCGGAGCTGGGCTTTCAGCCGCCGGTTCTCAAGCGCCAGATGTCGTTTCTCAAGGGCATGCCGCAGGAGTTCAATCAACTCCTCGTGATCAAACGGTTTCTCGATGAAATCGTAGGCACCCTGCTGCATGGCCGATACCGCCGTGCTGATATCGCCCTGACCAGTCAGCAGAATGACCGGAATATCTTCATCAATCTGCCGGATGCGCTGCAACACATCCAGGCCGTCCATGCCCGGCATGTTGTAATCACACAGGACGATGCCCTCAAAATCCGGATGAACCTCCTGCAAGGCTGACGCACCATCCGCAAAACAGGCCACCGGGATATCCTCCAGCTCCAGTGTCTGTTCCATCAGTGGCCGGATATCCGGGTCGTCATCGACAAAAATGACTGAAGCGGTTGTCATTCCTCTGCCCTACGCTGTTTCAATTTGAGAACGAACTCGGCACCCGGACCATCGTCACGATTGTGGCCGACCAGGTTTCCGCCCAGAGCTTCAACGATCTGACGGGAAATGGAAAGCCCCAGGCCCAACCCCTGTTTGACGGAGCGGGTGGTAAAAAACGGTTCGAACACCTTCTCTGTGTTACCGGGAAGGCCATGCCCATTGTCTCGAACCCGGCAACGCCAGTTCCCCTCTTCTTCATCAATCATGATCTCGATCAACGGCTCGTCACGGCCTTCAACCGCCTGAACCGCGTTCGCCACCAGATTGACCATCACCTGCTCGATCCGGATCAGATCGCCGTGGCACATGACCGGCTGCTCCGGGCGATGCCAATCGATGCCAATGCCGCTACTGCTGTGCTGGGCACGAATAATCTTGAGGGCTCCATCCACCGCCAATCTGAGATCAACCACCGACGGGGGGCCCTCGGATTTTCTCGCGAACACCTTAAACTGTCGGATGAGCTCCGCCATCTTGTCGCACAGGGCGACAATTTCCCCCAGGTTGGCATCCACCATATCGGTGGCCCCCCGCTCCAGAAACTTCCGACTGTTGCGGGCATAACCCTGGATAGCGGTCAGGGGCTGATTGATCTCGTGGTTCAGACCCGCCGACATTTGCCCGAGCACCGCGAGCTTGGCAGCCTGGATGAGCTCTTGCTGGGTTTCACGCAACTCCGTCTGGGCTCTCTCCCGCTCCTGTATCTCTTCCAGCAGTTGGTCATTGGAACGTTTAAGATCGGCTGTCCGCTGAGCAACGCGACGCTCCAACTGCTCTCCCCTCAAGGCCAGTTCACGTTCCCGCCGGTATCGTTCGCGAAGATACAACCAGGTAAGGAACCCGGCCAGGAACAAGGCCAGCCCGCTGACCAGGAAACCGGCGCGGGTCCAGAGTACTGATCGCGTCTCGGTCAGTACCATCAGGCTCCAGTCCAGCCTGGGCAGGTCCACCTCGACGGTCAGGTACGTGCCGGCACTGTTGCTGTCCCGTAACTGAATCCGTGTGGAATAATCCGCCAGCCCCCACGGCTTGCCAGTGACCGAGAAGTCAACAGGCTCTAAATCCCGCTCGGGGTAACGCTGCCGCACGCGGGCGGTTTTTTCGGCCTTGTCACCTGGCCGAAAGTCCCGATACAACCACTGGCTGCGACTGGACAGAAAACTGATTCCGTCGCCGTCCAGCACCACCATTTGCGCCTGCTGGGTCGATTCTGGCCGGTGCCATTGCGACTCCAGCTCATGGACCAATATCTTGATGGCTACGACCCCGAGCATTTTGCCCCGCTGATCGCGCACCGGATGAGTGAAGTACAGACCACGCTCCAGGGACCGTAAACCCAAGGCGAAATAGGCCACTGAATCTCCGGTTTGCACGGCTTCAGAAAAGTAGGGGCGAAACGCGTAATTATTGCCAACGAAGGTGTCCGGCTGGCCGAAATTGTTGGCCGCAATCGTCAAACCGGACAAATCCATCAGGTAGATATCTGAGCCGCCGACAATGGTGGCCATTCTTTGCATCTGCTCGTTGGCCCGAAGCAGGGTCACGGCATCATTCGGTTGCTTGAGCGCGTCGGCTAACAGGGGGTGTTCGGCGATAAGAGCCGGTACCGGCAGATACCGGTTCAGCTCATTCGCAACCAGTTGTCGGTACCGGAAAGCCTCTTGCAGGGCCTCCTGCTCCAGCTGGCGATAACCGTACCAACCGCCCAGAAGCCAGGACAGCAGCATGATGACAACCAGAATCACAACGACGCTGAAGCGCTGGAGCATGGAATTCAGTTCCGAGACATCAAAGAGGGGCTTCGGCCAAGCCTAGCGCCCCCGGACCGGCAGGACAACCCGCTCAGCGGCAGGTTGTCCTCCGGGTACTGGCCAGATCAGGCTGCGGCGAGAGCCGGCGCACGCTTGCGCTGGATGAGCATGGCGATTACCGCCAGCGCGATACCGGCCAGATCCGTCCACAAACCACCCTCGATGGTCAGCAGGGCTGCGGCCACCAGTAACAACCGTACCAGAACCGGGGCGGACGACCGTGCGAACCAGCCCAGCACACCGGCAGACAGCAGGTACACGCCAAAGGTAGCGGTAATCAGCGCCCGTCCGATTTCGAACCACCCTCCTTCCATCAACAGCGCACTGTTGTAGAAGAACATGAAGGGCACGATGAACGCCGCAATGCCGATCCGGAATGATGCGACCGATGTGGACATGGCGTTGGCACCGGAAATACCCGCCGCCGCATAGGACGCCAGTGCCACAGGCGGCGTGATGGCCGAGACCACGGCAAAGTAGAAGACAAAGAAGTGCGCCGTCAGCGGCTCAATCCCCAACTGCACCAGGCCCGGAGCCACGACCGAAGCTGCAACGGCATAAGCTGCGGTGGTCGGCATGCCCATGCCCAGCAGAATGGAAATAAACATGGCAAACACCAGAGCCAGCAGATGACTGTGGGCCGCCACATCCAGCAACAGCACCGAGAACCGCGCGCCAACGCCGGTGAGTGAGATCACCCCCACAATGACACCGGCGGCCGCACAGACCACGATGATCTGAATCGACATATAGGCCGCTATCTCAAACGCATGCAGAATCTGCCGCAGGCCCATCTTGTTGGGGGAAATCCAGCTGACCACCGCCGCAGAAATCGTGGCCAGAGTACCGGCACGAATCACCGAGTAGCCCTGGAACAACGCCACGATCAGAATGATGATGGGCACAAACAGGTATACCTGGCGCAGCATCAGGCGCAAATTGGGCAGCTCGTCTTCGCGCATGCCCCGCATGCCCAGCTTCTTGGCCTCGAAATCGACCATGAAGTAGACCGAGGCAAAGTACAGAATCGCCGGAATAATCGCCGCAATGGCAATTTCGGTATAGGGAATACCGGTAATCTCCGCCATGATGAAGGCGCCCGCACCCATGATCGGCGGCATGATCTGCCCGCCCGTAGACGCTGCTGCTTCAACCGCGCCGGCGGATTCCTTGCTGTAGCCAACCCGCTTCATCAAGGGGATGGTCAGGGAACCGGTGGATACCACGTTCCCGGCACTGGTGCCGTTGATCATACCCATCAGGCCAGAGGCGAAAATGGAGACTTTGGCGGGACCACCCCGGGACCGGCCAGCCGCCGCAAAAGCGAAATTCACAAAGTAGTCACCTACCTTCGACGCCTGCAAAAACGCGGCAAAGATAATGAACAGGATAATGTAGGTCGAAGACACCGCCGTGGTCGGCCCGAGAATACCCGCATCGGTATAGACCTGGCTGAAGAAGCGCTGCACCGACAGCCCGGGATACCCCAGAAAGCCCGGAAGGTAGGGGCCGGCGAAGACGTAGGCCAGAAACACCAGCGCAATCACAACCAGAGCCATACCGGCTACCCGGCGGGTAAGCTCCATAATCAGCGCGGTACCGGCCACAGCGGCGAAAGAGATACCTACGGGGGCGAACGCGGTGCCGGTGGTCATCCGCATGGAGGTGTTGAACACCACCAGCAGGTAGGCGGCAACCGCCACAGAGCAGACGATCAGAACCAGATCCGGCACGCTGAACCGGGCCCGGTCACGCTGGTGGAACCAGCTCATGACAATACCCACACCGGAAGCCGCCAGCAGCGGCCAGCCAAAATGCCAGGTTTCCAGTTCCGCGGGAATCCGCAGGGTGCCACCCAGAATCATCTGGTGAAAGGCATAAGTCTGGTACAGCGCATAGAGCGCGGGAATCAGCGCGACTGCTGCAAACCAGGTGGTCCAGCGATGCCGCGCAGCACCTTCTTCACCGGAAACGAAGCGGGCACCGGCAAACAGGATAAAGCCCAACACCAGGGCACCGGCCACGTGCACAATACGGAACGACCAGGTTTCCATGGGTGACACGTTCAGGGTGTAGAGGTGAAACGCCGAATAGGCAATCGCCAGCAACACGACGAACTTCAGCAAAATACCGGTGTACAGGCGGCGGTTCGCCTCCACCGGCTCTTCGTCCACATTGTGGGCCAATACATGGTCTTCATTGACCGTCAGGTTTTCTGCCAGCTGGATTTCACCGCTGGCATGGGATTGTTCTTTGGTCATGATAAGTCCTGCCTGTCTGAGAGGCGGTGAATCGGTATCGACCGGATGCCGAAGGGTCGTCCGGCGACCCTCCGGCCAGGCTCATTACTGCTTGATGGCCGCGTCTTCGATGGGATAGCCGTTCTCGTTGAACCAGCGTGCCGCACCCGGATGCCAGGGCAGTACCTTGTTCTTGGTGTAATTCTCGGGGACGGAGTGGCGCGCTGCCTTATGGATCGACACCATCTTGTCGTTGTTCTCCATGGTCAGCTTGGTGATTTCATACACAAAGCTTTCCGGCATATCGCAGTTCACCATGGCGAAGTTCCACATGGAGACCACACGGGACGGAGCATCCAGGGACTGGTAGGTGCTGGCCGGAATCACGAATTCAGACACCGGGAAGTTATCGACGATCTTCTTGGCTTCGTCATCGTTCATGCCAATCACGTTAACGTCGGTCTGGACTTCCAGCTGGCTGACCGCCGGAATGGGAATACCGGCTGCGAAGGCCACCACATCAATCAGACCGTCCTGAAGCTGGCCACCGAGGTCTGACCAGCTGCCGTTACGGCGCTCGAACTTGACGCCCAGCGTTTCCATCATGCGCGGGAAGTAGGTATCCGAGGTAGAACCGGCCGGCCCGAAACCAATGGTGGCACCGTCCGGAATCTCGGAGATGCTGGTAATACCGGAGCTGGACAGCGTGGCAATGGAGAACGGGGTTTCATACATCGGGAACATGGCACAGACGTTGTCCATCTTCATGCCCGGTGCCAGCGGGCTCTCGCCTTCCATGGACTCACGCGCCGGGCCCATGGTGGTCAGGCCAAACTTCAGATCTCCGGTGTGAACCAGCGCCATGTTCTGAACCGGGCCGCCGGTGATTTCAGCGCCACCAGACACTCCCAGATTCTCCGCCACAAAGTTCGCCCAGCCGGAGCCATAGGCAAAGTAGGTGCCGCCCTGGCTTGCCGTGCCAACGGTAAAGCTCTCAGGCCAGCCGGCACGATCCTGGGCAATCACAGGGCCAGCAACAACGGAGGTGGCGATCGCAGCCGCCAGAATGGTTTGAAGTTTCATAAGAAATGCTCCCGATTCATCTTGTTGGTTGGGTGCTGATGAGGCCTGCCCGGCCTCGCTGGGGAGCATTCAGCAAGGGCCAGGCCAGTTCGGGAAACTACTTATAAAACAGATTTCTAAGCCGGATTGGCCGGAAGGACATGCAATTAATGGGTGGATTTCCACCCAGAGAAGAATCACCTATGGGTGGAAACCCACCCCTATGGGGAGCGCCTGAACGCTTACCAACGCCCCTGCAAAGTCGCCACAATTTTACGACCACCGGCATGATTCCGGTGTTCGCAAAGGTAGATGCCCTGCCAGGTACCGAGAGCCAGATGGCCGTGGCTGATGGGGATGGTCAGCGACGGCCCGATAATCACGCTTTTGATGTGGGAAGTGGTGTCGATCATACGGATGATGTGTCCATATGGCCTCGCCCTTAACCCCACACAGCTCATGGCCATTGTCCGATACCACCGGTCCACATCTTAAGGTGCCTGTATGGACTCAATTGTCCATACCTTCAAAAGTATACATCTTGTGTTGGAACTCCCGAACCCCTGACTCTTTCAAAATATCATCAACCTTAGCTAACTCTAAGGCCGTACGCATAACATCGAAAGGGTCATGAGAATTAAGTATTCCCATCTTCTTGCCTGCTTCCATGGCCCATATTGGAATCTTCGTTTCGAGGACATTATTCAGATCCGGTTGCCTCTTCTTCAAATACGCGACTATTGACGAGTAAAATATGTACTGTCTGACATTGGCATCAGGATGAACAGTGTTCTTTGCTCCCAAAGACATCTGCTGCAAAAGTGCAGTCAGTGAAGTTAATGCATAAACCACAAACTCATACACAGCCAAACGACTCGGAAACCGAATATGGACTCCCATTCCATCTTTTCCCAAAGCTCCTTCTAGAAACGCCATTAGAAACTCGATTGATTGACGATCAGCTTCAGCTTCAAACGCATACCTAACCATCAAATCCCTTCTAGCGACTTCACTCTCATCAGGAAATTCATTCAAGGCCTCTGAACTGCTCTTTGACTTGAGAAAGTCAGTATGTCCAAGATAAATATGAGATAGTTCATGAAGAATGATTGCATAGCTACAAAGGTAATATGCAAAGTCAGCAATTAATTTCTTTCGCCCAAACTTCTTTAAATCTTTATCTCTGATTTTGATACTCTTTAACCATGGCAAAAAGTCATAATCCGTTTCAAAAACACGAGAGGCTAGCCATACGTGATATGACAATCCTGCCGTCATTTCAACGTAATATGTTCCATTGCAGATATCGACCGTTTTTGCAAAAGCACCTACTTTCTCTGGGTTAAATACATCGACGACCATTTTAATATTCGAAGTGGCACCCTTAACGTTTTCAGCTTTCAATACTGATAGCACCTCTTTTATATGCTCATCAATACTGCCAATTAACGGCTCAAAATCTTCATATCTATATCCCGGCCCACCGATATAAATTATTGGATTCCCTTTCTTGCTCACTTAACCCTCTCCATGAATCGTGACAACCAGCGAACGGGAGCCACCATGATTACGATGCTCACATAGATAAACACCTTGCCAGGTTCCCATGTTAAAGCTCCCATCGGACACAGGAACAGAAACACTACTCCCAAGCAGACTGGCCTTAATGTGGCTGGGCAAGTCGTCACTCCCCTCATAAATATGCTTGTAATAGGGCTCACCTTCGGGAACCGCACGACTAAAGAAGCTTTCAAAGTCATCACGTACGGTAGGATCTGCGTTTTCGTTGATCGTCAAAGACGCAGAGGTGTGTTTGATGAAAATATGAGCAAGCCCAACAGATACCTGTGACAAGTCAGGTACCTGTCTTACAATTTCGTCTGTAATCAGATGAAATCCTCGTTTCTTGGGTGAGATTTTTACTTCTTTTTGAATCCACATAATTCTATTCTCTAATTGGCAGCACATTTGAAAAACGGGCCAACTCTTTCTCCAAACGGGCCAACCTATCAAGCAACATCAACTCTCGATTTAGAGCCTGATGATAGAGTTCTTTGTAATTTTGCTTCTCTGCTCTGGCTTTTCGAAGTAAATCCCTAGGTTTGTTAGCTGGTACATCAACCTCTCCGTTCGCAGTGTCAATTGCCGCAATCAATTCCCCGAAGCTGCTCCTGGATTTCTTAATTGACCCACGCTTTCTGCCAGCCTCCAATGCAACGGTGTCCTTGTTAATCGAAGAGCCTGGCGGAACTCGGCTTGGGCATCCTGCCTTCAAGCGTTCTAGTGCTTCCCAGTATTCTTGCATGCTAGACCCCCTTATTTTTCAAAAGAGCGATCCGACGCTGGTAACTTTCGAGATCTTCTAGTTCTGACAACTCGGTTCTAAGCGCGATGCTCGAATCATCCTTGCTTTTTAGCTCATCAACAAAGATTCTTTGACGCGCAATGACTCGCTCCAGCTTACTTGGTTTTATGATTGCCTTATCACAGCTAATACAGGCAGAAACCAGGCGAAGTAGTTTTTTGTCACATGGGGATGTCGTCATACATGCCCCCAGAGGTGTCTCTTTATAGGCAAGCTCACCCCTTCTGAAACGGCTTACCAACTCCTTGCGATCGTTGAGCAGCAGGCCTTCGCTTTCCCGTTCGGAAACGTTACGATCGACAAACCGCCCATAAGCACCAAACAAAGGTTCTGTTCGATCTGCAACAACTGCAAAGTATGCATGAGCGTCACTCTCAGGTTTAATTTCCCTCATCAGGTGCGATATATGCTCATCATGATCGAACTCGGAAATACAAGCAGAGGCATTGCAATAATAGAGTGTCATCTCTCTGGATATATGTTTTAACTGACTCTTAAGTGCCGGAATGGATACATTAGCTGACTGAGACACATAAAACGCCAACGTTCGCCTAAACTGATGAGTAGTGAAGCGCCAAACAGAACCTAGTTGAAAAGCCTTCTCCTTGTGCCATGTGCGAAACGGATCAACAGCAACCAAATGATCAAAATCAGAACCCTCTATTACATATAAATCTGAGGAAAAGTAATTAAATATCTCCTGATCCTTATTCGCATGCTTTTGAATAACCAAGGGGGCATTCAAGTCATTCTTCACGCCAGTAAAACCCAAGTAGACCGCGCTTATAAATAATGGTGCATCATGCTGTAAGGTATCGCACTGAGAGCAGATTAAAATAGATATCTTCTGTGCAATTTCAAACGCCTTGACAACATCTTTACTTGTCACCCAAGCAACTCTTTTCTTTTGTCCAACAAATTTACTTGTATCGCCAAAAACTTTATAAAAATCCCTGCCCATAATCTTTTCGATTACTAATGCGTTGTCTTTAAGACTAAGGCATTCAGAATGCCTCATCCCCGTATATATATGAATGTATATGCGGCAGGCATGTTGTATTCTGGTTAGAAACTTACTCAATCCCGGTATATTTGAAACACCATATTTCAACAACAATCTTTCAAGCCCATATACAGATGACGCCTCATAAAAAAATGGGGCCATCTCTCGCCTTTGAACACCTAACTGGCGTTGCTTTGACTCGCAGCGAGCAAACAAAGGTTCATGTATTATGTGTTCAGTAAATCCTACCAAGCTATCTATACTCGCCAGGATTTCATTCAGAAACATTTCCAGATCAGAAATTAACAAAGACAATAGCCGCGGGGGTATCACAGGGTGCTGCAAATCTTCGGGCAGTGCTTTCGACTTTTCTCTGGCCAAAAAGCTAGAATATAGACTGGATATTTTGTACCCAGAAATATCACTCGGAATATGTGCCAAATGACCAACCAAAGAAGAAAAACCGGTCAGAAGCGTTCTCGTTTCAAGTGTTCTGATGAATTCATCAAGGTGTTTTTTCTCAGACAGTACAGTTGCGACTGATCTTGACTGACTTGAAGCATAACCAATAAGCCGACGTATAGATTTCATATAGTTCATTATAGTGGCTATGCTAACGCCGAAATTTACTGATGATTCAGCAAAATAGATCAGAAGAAACGCAAGCCATTTAGCCTCATTACGATAGTTCTTATGAGCAAATTCGAAGTTGATCCGAGCTGAGCCTGAATCTCCAGCTAAACGATAGATCCTGAAATCCCAAACATCATCACCATATCGGGATATTGGATCTCCTTGCTTATTTCGAGAAACGACAAACTCATTAGAAGGTACTTGAATACCCCCCTCCACCTCAAAGGCGTCAGGAAATGAAGCCTGATCATCTTGTACAAAATATTCGAAGTTGGCACGATATATCTTAGCACTCATGACAACACCCCAATTTCAATCAAGGTGTCCAGTTTCATTTGCCAATAATCAGATAGGATCTCCCTATCAAAAACATCACGCTCAATATCATCTAACTGACCAATATCACCACTGAAATTCGATTTAATGACATCAAGCACTTGATCTACACGATCCAAAACAGGTAGAACCTTTTCATTAAAGTGTTTCTCTGTATGCGCGAGTATCAAAGACTCCTTAAGCAGGTACTTAAAACTGATCAATTTATGGACATCATTAATATCAGAATGAACTTTATAGTTTTTACAAAACAAGCAGCCTTCAAACGTCCTGCAATCAGGCTCAATGGGTGTATTACCAAGGGTGGCAGGACTACTTCCGATACACTGCCCAACGGGCGTGCTTTTCGCCTTGACGTCTATATCTATAACCATGGCCTTGTAAGAATCGAAAAAGCTGCCTATTTGGCTATCATTACGTGCCTTGCTACCTTCCGAGTAATGCCTTAGTACCGTTACAGGGCTATTTTGTAAAACAAGCGAGGTCGTTGCGACATCTGTATTCCTTATTAACCAATCGCCCTTATACGCCCTCCACATTCTTGTAGTTATTTTTAAATCAAAGCCAAAACATACATTCAAACGCCGATGAAGGTCACCCGCAATATCCATTGAGAGTGGCGCTGCCTGATCAAATGCAACCCTGAAAAAGAGCAAGGGATAAGAATGTATATTCAGTGCATCCAGCATGTACTGGCGAAGCTGAAGGAACTTCTTAAACGTTAGGTAAAAGGTCGAAGATATGTGAAAAACAACTTCTCTTTTCCCCGCTCTATACTTAATCCCCTTAAATCCGATTCTATCTTTCAAAACCTCATGGTCACCCGACCATGGGAGCTGCAACATTTGTCCCAGATTCATGCCGGTGTTTGCAGAAAATAGCATCACAAAAGCCTGAAACGCCATTCGAGCAGCATCTATGCGCCTATTATGAAACCGGGATGAATTGGCGATCTCCATTTTCCTGAGTGCATTATTATGGGATGCTCGATGACTAGCGATCAGATTAGTTTTTGAAAGCCTCGTTATTTCCTCTACAGATCGAATTCGACCGCTTATATAGTCATATGCCAAAAAGCGATCTTTCAATGCAGCTTTTTTACTAACAGTCGATTTCCCTCCGAAGGGCACCGATACGGGAAAGAACCAGAACCGATTATTCTCAATGGCTATTTCTTTTGGGAACTTCTGAAAATCAACAACACAATCGCACAGTTGATTAAATACTTGTAGATATACAGTCAATACACGAGCCACACTTGTATCTTCTGGTATCTTCGTTTTATTAACTGCTTGCAAGGATCTCCTTACTTTTCTGACATTTCGAAAAAGATCTCCGTAAGGATCACCATAGACATAGCGTCCGACACCGGTTATCAACTGCTGCAAAGTTGCAGCAGTATTAACGTTCATATCGCTAGCTCTGACCTTATGAATCAGATATTCCGTAAACAACCTTACGGCCTCTGCAAAATCATCCATAGAATCAAGCCCTCGAATACAGCTTGAATCACACCACCGTACAAACCTATTAAACTGCCCGAAATTTGTTTTAAGCGTGTGTGCAGACTTTCCCATCTTTATGTGATGAATGAAAAACTCGATATACAAAGAGACAAACTCTTTCCTGGCAGACCGATAGCTTTCCATATTTACCAGATTCGACGCGCAAGCCTCGGTTGACGTGTCTGCCGTCATACGCCGTCTTTTTGTGTAACACCAACTACCTATATCCACCGCATATTTATATCCTGGGATAAAAACCTTCACAGCTGAAGGGTCTATCAGTACAACTTTCCCGGTTTCATCTGTGGGCAGTTGTTCGATGGTATAGGAAACAGTCTTTCGCTTACTCCACGTCATCGGTATTTACCTCATTCAACATGGATTCAAGGTAAGCCTCATACTCCGACTGCAAATTAAGCGCGACCCGGTATTTTTCGCGGTAGTTTAAGTAGGCTTCTGTCGTCCGAATACTGGTATGTCCCATCCTGGAACGAACCAGCATCAGGGCTTTTGTCATATCTGCCTTTACAGCCAAACTGGGTTCGGCCTTCGACATTTGGTTAACAAAACTTTCCAACAGATTCATTCCAAAGGTCGCCCGCAGATCATGGAAACGGAATTCAAATTCGTACCCATGGCGGTAAAGCTCTGGCTTTAATTGCTGCCTAATGAATTGAGTGACGGCGTTACCCCTTGGCGGGCTTCGATACAAGAACGCGAAAGGGTCATTCTCAGCCATGTAGTAAGGCTGACCAGCGCGGGTCAGAAACAGATATTGATCGCCATCTTCTGGATATACATGCTTCGACAACCCAATCCGTTGACGGCATCGCTCAGAATTCATGTAAATCTGCACCCGGCGATACAGAAATAGCGGTACAAGCAACACCATCTGCTTGCCATACTTGGTGCTGACCGGTGTTCCGGCACCGACTTTTATCCTATGAGACACAGCGCCTTTATATGGCTCATCCAAAAAATTCTGCCGACGAAGCGTGAAAACAGTTTGCAACCGTGCGCCAGTCGCCAAAGCAAGAAAGAACGCCAATGTCATTTCGGTGTTACCAATGGCTTTCAGAGCTTGAATTAAGGCCACTTGTTCATCTTTTGGTAATGGCCTCAGTTTACCGCCATCATCAATGCACTCGCTGTAGTCATCATTGCTCTTCACTATCCTGAACGATCGAGTCAGGTCTGTGCTTTTTACTGACTTTCTGCGCTGAAAACCTCGCGCATCTCTGAACATCAGTGCGGCCTCATCTTCAAGCCACAACGGATGGTCAAACTTAAAACCTTCCGTTTCAAGCCAACGATAGAAGTTCTGCAAACTACTCATACGACGTTTAGCCGTGCGTGCCTTTAACTTTCCCTGACGAATTTCATCGTGCAAATAAGTGCAATAACGGTATGTAGGTCTTGCCCTGGGCCGGGCCGATACGGTCAGAAAATCGATCTCCTCTTCCAGCAACCACTGCCTGAAATGCACCAGATCCCCCGCTATAGATTCGAGAGTCCGCCGTTTTGCAGGCACAAATCCGTTCAATCTGCTCAGCAGATAGCGATTAGCCTCTGCCCAGAGCGAACCATCCGGGTCAACAATCATCGGGTAGTGGTAAAACACATCATGTGCCACGTCTTGCGCCGGGCGCCGATAGTAGTCACGACCTTTGGCGGCAGCACTGCATACATGGCTACCCATAAGTTCTACCGTTGACGGCTCATAGCATTCCAGCTTGCGAACCACCTCAACTCTGACACGAAAATTTGGCTTCATAGACAATGATGTAATCACCCTACCCAACAAAAAGCCCTTGAGCAACTTTCTTTGCATCAAAGGCGATGAAACAACTTTAGCTTGACATTTAACCAGGATCAACAGATTATTTCTGCATCATTGGCTATGAATAGGTGAAGGCGTGAAGCTCAAACAGGTCGCAACCATCAATGCAGGCTATCCATTTCGGGGCAAAATCCCTGAAGTGCCAGGCTCTGCTGTGGTCGCGGTTCAGATGAAGGATGTCTCGCTAACCGAAGGGATTCGCTGGTCAGACTGTTTAGAAACAGAGCTAACCGGCAAGCGTGAACCCGACTACCTCACCACAGGAGATATTTTAGTGGCCGCTCGTGGCAGCCATAACTACGCAGTTCAGGTGGATCAGTTATTGGCTTCTACAGGTAAGCAGGCCGTTGCTGCGCCGCACTTTTTTGTGGTCGGCCTGAAGAAGAAAGACATTCTTCCCGAGTTTATGGTGTGGCTACTGAATCAGGCACCGGCTCAGCGATATTTTGAGCAGAATGCTGAAGGCACCTTAACAAAAAGTATTCGCCGCAGTGTGCTGGAAGATGCCCCTGTCGTTGTTCCGCCACTTGCCAAGCAGCGAGCAATCATTGCGATGGCCAACACTTTGGGTGAAGAGCAAAGGCTGATTCAGAGGCTAGTAAACAACGGTGAGCGAATGATGGGTGCAATCGCCCACGACTTGTACCGGGCGCATGGCCACTAAACAGCCAGCACAACGAATTTAAGACTTGAACCGGGCCAGCCATTGATTGGCCCCACTAAAAGGAAGCAATGGATGAACGACAAAATCAATCAAGACAGCATCAACAAAGCGCTCTGGAATGCCTGCGATACCTTCCGTGGCACCATCAGCGCCGATACTTATAAAGACTTCATCCTCACCATGCTGTTCCTCAAGTACATCTCTGATGTATGGCAGGATCACTATGATGGCTACAAGGCCGAGTACGGCGACGAGCCGGAACTCATCGAAGAGATGATGAAAAACGAGCGCTTTGTACTGCCTAAGGCAGCCAGCTTCTACGCCCTGTACGAACGCCGTCACGAGCCCGGCAATGGCGAGCGCATCGACCAGGCATTGCACGCCATTGAAGAAGCCAACGGCACCAAACTCAAAGACGCTGGCAAGAGTGTGTTCCAAGACATCAGCTTTAACACCGACAAACTGGGTGAAGAGAAGCAAAAGAACACCATTCTGCGTCACCTGCTGGAAGACTTCGCCAAGCCCGAGTTGAACCTCAAACCCAGCCGTGTGGGCACGCTGGATGTGATCGGTAACGCCTACGAATACCTGATCAAAAACTTCGCGGCCAGCGGTGGCCAGAAAGCCGGTGAGTTTTATACTCCGCCCGAAGTCAGTGACCTGATCGCCGAACTGTTAGACCCGCAGCCGGGTGACAGCATCTGCGACCCTGCCTGTGGCTCTGGCTCGCTACTAATGAAGTGTGGCCGCAAAGTCGTGGCGAATCACGGTAGTAAGCAATACGCCCTCTACGGGCAAGAGGCCATTGGATCTACCTGGTCACTAGCCAAAATGAACATGTTCCTGCACGGAGAAGACAACCACAAAATTGAATGGGGCGACACCATTCGTAACCCCAAGCTGCTGGATAAAAACGGCGACTTAATGCTGTTTGACATCGTGACCGCCAACCCGCCGTTTAGTTTGGATAAATGGGGCCACGACGAAGCCGAACACGACAAGTTCAGCCGCTTCCGCCGTGGCGTACCGCCGAAAACCAAAGGCGACTACGCCTTTATCCTGCACATGATCGAAACACTCAAACCAAAAAGCGGCAGAATGGGTGTGGTGGTGCCGCACGGCGTGTTATTCCGTGGCTCGTCTGAGGGCAAAATTCGCCAGCAACTCATCGACGAAAACCTGCTCGATGCCGTGATTGGTCTGCCAGAAAAGCTGTTTTACGGCACGGGGATTCCGGCGGCAATCCTGCTCTTTAAGAAAAATAAGAGCGACGATAACGTCATGTTTATCGACGCCAGCCGCGACTTCAAAGCCGGAAAAAACCAGAACCTGCTGACGGAAGAGAATATCGCCAAGATTGTAGCTACCTATCACGCCGGTAACGATGTCGATAAATACGCCTACGTTGCCAGCCTCGAAGAGATTAAAGAAAACGACTACAACCTGAACATCCCGCGCTACGTCGATACCTTTGAAGAAGAGGAAGAAATCGACCTGATGGCGGTGCGTGCCGAACGTGAGCAGCTAAAAGCCCAACTGACTGAGCTGGAAACCGAGATGGCCAAGTATCTTGAGGAGTTGGGTTATGGTGCATAACCAGAAAACGACAGCTTTAGATTCATTTGTTGATCCACGCGCCCCAATTTGCTATGGCATCCTGAAGCCGGGAGAGCACGTATCTGATGGAATTCCTGTAATTAAGGTTAAGAATATTATTGGCGGTAGGGTTTTGGAGGATGACCTTCTTAGGACATCCTTACAAATCCACAATCAATACAAACGAGCAGAAGTAAACCAAGGCGATTTGCTTTTAACAATACGAGGGACAACCGGACGAGTAGCGATTGTTCCACCGTCACTTGCGGGCGCTAATATCACCCAGGATACAGCAAGAATTAGAGTGTCTAGCGATGATGATCCAATGTACGTTTTTTACGCCTTGCAATCGCCAAGTGTTCAACAACAAATTGATTTGAACACGGTTGGGCAGGCCGTCAAAGGAATCAATATAGCCGAAGTTAGGAAGCTAAAAATCTTTCATCCAGATGCTTCCGAACAAAAGAAAATCGCGCAAATCCTCTCCACCTGGGATAAGGCCATCACCACCACCGAACAACTGCTCGCCAACAGCCAGCAACAGAAAAAAGCCCTAATGCAACAACTGCTCACCGGCAAGAAGCGTCTGCTGGATAAAAATGGGGTTAGGTTTAGTGGGGAGTGGCGAGAAACCCATCTCAGGAATGTGTCAGTAATTGTTATGGGATCGTCACCAAAATCCAGTGCTTACAATGAGACTGGAGATGGGATGCCGCTCATCCAAGGTAATGCAGACATTAAGCACAGGCTATCAGCTCCACGAGTCCACACCTCTGAAATCACTAAAAAATGCTCACATGGAGATATTCTACTGTCTGTTCGTGCTCCGGTTGGAAACGTTGCGATATCACAACACGAAGCGTGTATTGGACGCGGTATTTCGAGTATCAAAGCAAAAAGTAACGAGAGCCAGGACTTCTTGTATCAGTGGCTACTTTGGTTTGAGCCTAGATGGGGTTCTCTTTCGCAAGGCAGTACTTTCGAGTCAATCAATAGCGATGACATCAAGTCGCTCAAAATGAAGATTCCTTATTTGGAAGAACAACAAAAAATCGCCGCCGTGCTTTCCACTGCCGATCAGGAAATCTCTGCTTTGCAACAAAAGCTCGATGCCCTGAAGCAAGAGAAAAAAGCCTTGATGCAGCAGTTGTTGACGGGTAAGCGAAGAGTTTTGGTGAGCTAAGGGGGATGCACGTGGAGCTAACAAAGGACGTTGCATATCAAGCGATTGCTGAGTTTTTTACAGACAAGCCGTTTGTATTATTTGGCACAGGAACTTCATGTGCACTTGATCTGAGTTTTGGGATGCCAGCTCTTGAGCGCCACCTTCGAGCCGAGCTTGCTCATGGAATGAGCGAAGTACAAGAACAGCAATGGCAGCAAGTGGTCTCTGCTCTTGATGCTGGTAGTCATGATTTTGAATCTGCAATGGACTTCATCAAAGATGAGGCTCTGACCAATCGAATAGTCGAAATTACTGCCATTTTTGTTGCGCAACACGATAATGCTTACGCTCATTCAATTATGTCGGGCTCATGCGATTGGCCCGCTGGCTCGCTATTGAAAAAGCTGGTTGAAGCTTTACCGCAGGCTGATAAACAACTTCACGTCGCCACGCCAAATTACGATTTGCTGGCTGAATACGCCTTCGTCCGGCATAAGATCCCCTACATTACCGGATTTCACGGTGGTTTCCTTCGTCGCTACGACTGGGCTGAGGCAAAAAAGTCTGTTCAATCCATTCAAAAAGGTCTTGGTAAGACAAGGCCGCCATTACGAATTGTTGAGTGCAAGCATATCCGACTACACAAGCCACATGGTTCGTTAAATACATTTGAATGGGAAGCTCAGCTTATTGAATGTAACAGCTGGATACGAAATAAGCCTGACGGCGTTGTACGAGCCATGATTACTCCTGGTACGGCCAAATATCAACGATTACACAAGGACAGAGCGCAGTTAGCTGAGTACGACACCGCTGTAGGAAACCATACTAGCTTCCTATTTTTGGGATTTGGCTTTAACGATTCCCAGCTTGTTAACAACGCATTTAGGCAAAAGCTTGAACAAGACCAATGCCGTGCTTTGGTGATTACTCGGGATTCGAACCCAAGAATAGAAGAGTGGCTTAGCAAATGTCCGAATATGTGGCTCATCTGCAAACAGACTGATTCAGATAAAAGCCGAATCTACAACTCAAAGTATGAAAACTGGCTACATATTCATGACAAGGAATTATGGCGTTTTGACGCTTTTACCAACGAATTTTTAGGAGGGTAACATGGCACTTTTTACTTTCAATGATGACAGCTACACACTTGGCAACATCCGTGAAGTTGACACCCGAAAAGTAACCATTCTGGTTAACAGTGATAAAGATCTACGTAAAGCCAGAGTTGGACAACTTGTGACCGTGCAACTTAGCGGTGCAACTGAATGTTGGCTGATTGGCATGATTGATAAAGTCATCAAAGCGGTAGTCACTCAACCACTTACGCTGGAAATAACTGAAGATGATGCTGACGAGATAGATTCTTTTGAAGATAGCGTAGTCAATACAGTTAAGATCACGCTAATGGGTGCAGCCCGCTGGGATGCAGTCGATCAAAAATATAAATTTTCACGATCACTTGATCACGTCCCTGAAATCGACTCAACCTGTTACGTGCTTAAAGATGCTCACCTTGAAGAATTTATGCGTGTTATTTCTGAGTGTGGCGATGGACAGCACTCACTGGAACTAGGCTCTTATAAGCTTAATGAAAACGCACGCGCTTATGTCGATGGCAATAAACTTTTCCAGCGGCATGCCGCTTTGCTTGGCAGTACCGGCTCTGGTAAATCATGGACGGTTGCCTCTATTTTGGAAAGAAGCTCGCAGCTGCCTTCTTCAAACCTTGTTGTATTCGACCTGCATGGTGAGTACAAGGAACTTTCTTATGCTAAGCAGCTGAGAGTACCTGGGCCGGATGAGGTTGACGCAGATGATGACTCACTGCTCTTTCTGCCGTACTGGTTGCTTAATTCGGAAGAGATTCAATCATTATTCGTTGATCGCAGCGAGTTCAGTGCACATAACCAAGTGGTGGTTGTGCAAGATGCCATAACAGAGCAAAAAAAAGCATTCTTAAAAGCGAATGGTCGAACCGATCTATTGCAGTCTTTTACTCTAGACAGTCCGATCCCATACTCCTTAAATGAAGTTATTGGAAAGCTCAAACATCTAAACGAAGAGAAGGTTGAAGGATCACGAGGCCCCAAAAACGGCCCATTCAATGGCGAATTTTCTAGATTGTTAGTTCGCATGGCCAGCCGCTTGAATGACCGTCGCTATGGATTCTTATTCAATAGCCCGGACAAATACAACCAATACGATTCATTGAGTATGATTGCTGAAAAACTGATGGGTTTTGGCAATCAAAAGCAAAGCATAAAAGTAATCGACTTCTCAGAGGTTCCTGCTGACATACTGCCAGTCATCATTGGCCTGGTTGCTCGGATTATCTATCAAGTTCAATTTTGGACTGATCCGAATAGTCGCAGACCAGTTGCTTTTGTCTGCGATGAGGCTCACCTATATCTACCAAGAAAAGAAGGCAACCCAGTTGAGCGCAGAGCGGTCGAAGCATTTGAGAAGATAGCTAAAGAAGGTCGAAAATATGGCGTTGCACTCATGATTGTGAGCCAACGACCTTCAGATGTAAGTGCCACCATTCTGAGCCAGTGTAACAACATCATTTCATTGCGTTTAACAAACGCGGATGACCAAGCAACTGTTCGAAAATTACTACCCGAAAGCTTAGAAAGCCTCTTAGAAGCATTACCCATCATGGATGTTGGCGAAGCCATGGTTGTAGGAGACTCGGTACTGCTGCCGAGTAGAATAAAAATTGATCCTCCGACTGAAAAGCCATTGAGTGCAACAATTGATTTCTGGTCTCGCTGGCAAGAAGACGTTACTAATGCCGATTTTGCATTGGCTGTAGAAAACATGCGCCGACAAAACAGAACAAAGCCATAACCCGAAGCTGCACCTCGGGTTTCAGGGGTTGAAGAGAGATTACGAATGACACGATACACGCCCAAATTTCAGGAAGAATACAGTGCCAAGTTACCGGCTCTGACGTTATTGACCAACCTCGGGTGGTCGTTCCTCTCTCCTGAACTCGCGTTAGCCGCCCGTGGTGGCAAGGCCGATGAGGTGGTTTTACGCCAGGTGCTGCGCAGTGAGCTTCAAAAGCGCACTTTCACCTTTGCAGGTAAAAGCTACCCGCTATCTGAAAAGGCCATTGATAACCTGATTGCCGAGGTGTGCAGCCCAGCGCTTAACGAAGGCTTGTTAACTGCCAATGAGCGCTTGTACAACCATTTGTTGTATGGCATCTCTGTAACTGAGTTTGTGGATGGCAAAAAGGCTAGCCCAACGGTTGCCCTAATTGATTGGCAGAACCCGGCTAATAACAGTTTTGTATTCACCGAAGAGTTTACGGTTACCCGTTCGGGTGGTGTAGAAAATCGCAGACCCGACATTGTCTGCTTTGTGAACGGTATTCCTCTGGTTGTGATTGAAGCCAAGCGCCCAGATGGCAATGCGAAAAAGGGCCCCACCATTGACGAAGGCATTTCGCAAAGCCTGCGTAACCAGCGCCATGACGAAATCCCGTTACTGTTTGCCTATAGCCAGATGCTGCTTTCCATAAACGGCAACGAAGGCCGTTATGGTACCTGTGGCACGCCTTCTAAGTTCTGGGCCGCCTGGCGTGAAGAAGACATCACCGATGCCGAAATGTACGCCATCAAAAACAAAACGCTCAAAGAAGAACAGTTGGCAGGCTTATTCAGCCACCGCCCAGCAAAAGACCTGGATTGGTACCAAAGCCTGACCGCAGCGGGGGAGCTTGCAGTGACTGGCCAGGATCAACTGCTGATCAGCCTGTTAAGCCCCACCCGGTTGTTGGAAATGACCCGCTACTTCACTTTGTTCGATAAAAAGGCTGGCAAAATTGTCGCCCGTTATCAGCAGGTATTTGGCATTAAGCGGCTGATTGAACGCATCAACACCCGTAGCGTGACCGGAGGCCGTGAAGGCGGTGTGATTTGGCATACCACAGGTTCGGGTAAGTCATTCACTATGGTGTTTTTAAGCAAAGCGCTGATCCTGCACGAAAGCCTGAAGCAGTGCCGCATTGTGGTGGTGACTGACCGGGTAGATCTGGAAGCCCAACTCAGTAAAACATTTGCTTCCGGCGGCGAGCTGGCCGGTAAGAAAGACAAAGAAGCAGCGATGGCCACCTCTGGCAAACGTCTGGCTGAACAGATTGGTAAAGGCACGGAGCGAATTATCTTTTCACTGATCCAGAAGTTTAATACCGCTACCAAAATGCCAGAGTGTGTAAACAACACTTCTGACATCATTGTGCTGATTGACGAGGGCCACCGCAGCCAAGGCGGCGAAAACCATATTCGTATGAAGCAGGCTCTGCCTAATGCTGCCTTTGTCGCCTTCACCGGCACACCACTGTTAAAAGACGACAAGACCACCAATAAGTTTGGCCCCATTGTGCATGCTTACACTATGCAGCGCGCCGTAGAAGACCAAACTGTTACGCCGCTGCTGTACGAAGAGCGCATTCCCGATCTGGATGTGAATGAACGCGCCATCGACAGTTGGTTTGAGCGTATTACCGAAGGGCTTTCAGACGAGCAAAAGGCCGACCTAAAGCGCAAGTTTGCCAAGAAAGGCCAAGTATACGGTGCGGATGACCGCATTCGTTTGATTGCCCTGGATATTGCCAACCATTTCGTAAAGAACATCGACGAAGGTTTGAAAGGCCAGTTAGCCTGCGACAGTAAGGCCACTGCGATCAAGTACAAAAAGTATCTCGACGAAGCTGGCTTGCTTGAATCTGCCGTGGTGATGAGCCCGCCGGATAGCCGCGAAGGCAATACCGCCGTCGATGAGGCCACCACACCCGAAGTGACCCAGTGGTGGAAAGACAATGTTGGCAGTCAGGATGAACAGGCCTATACAAAACACCTTATTGAACGCTTCGACAAAGATGATTCACTGAAGATACTCATCGTGGTTGATAAGCTGCTCACCGGCTTTGATGAGCCGAAAAACGCGGTGCTGTATATCGACAAACCCTTGAAAGAGCACAACCTGATTCAGGCGATTGCACGGGTAAACCGGCTGCACCCTAATAAGAAGTTTGGTTTACTTATCGACTATCGCGGCATTCTTGCGGAACTGGATACCACTATTCAGAAATACCAGGATCTGGCTTCCCGCACTCAGGGCGGTTACGACATTAATGATATTGCCGGCCTCTACAACCAGATGAGTACCGAGTACAAGCGCCTGCCACAGCTGTATAAACAGTTGTGGGCCATATTCGATGGTGTGAAAAACAAGAACGACATCGAGCAATTGCGTCAGGTGCTGGTTCCAAAGATTGAAGAGCGTGGCGGAGAGCCCTCAGCGGGTGTTGCTGGAGAGCTGGTTGACGTGCACCTGAAAGTGCGAGAAGACTTCTACGAAGCCCTGACGGCCTTCGCCAGCTGCTTGAAGGTAGCGTTGCAATCCGCCACTTTCTTTGAAGACAAGAGCTTTAGCGACCAGGATCGCCGCCACTACAAAGAAACGGTGAAGCAATTCTCCAGCCTGCGCCAACTTGTACAGCAAGATGCCGGTGAGAAGATTGATTACGACGAATACGCCGAACAAGTGAAAAAGCTGCTGGACAAGCATGTGGTGGGTGTCGAGGTTAAAGAACCCGGTGGCGTGTATGAAGTGGGCAAGATGGGGCAAAAGCAACAGCCGGAAGACTGGAGCGAAGATAAAACCCGCAACGAAACCGACATCATCAAAACCCGTGTGACCCGCATGATTGAACAAGAGCTACGGGATGACCCTTATGCTCAGGAAGCGTTCTCAAAACTGCTGCGCCAAGCCATTGAAGAGGCCGAAAAGCTATTCGACCACCCACTGAAACAGTACATGCTGTTCCGTGAATTTGAAGAGCAAGTTCAAGACAGACGCCTGAACGACATACCCGATGCATTTGCTGGTAATCGCCACGCCCAGGCTTACTTTGGCGTCTTCAAAAAAGTTCTTCCTGAAGCTTTGGCTGTGCTGGACCAGCAAGTTCAGGATAAGTGGATCAAAGTTGCCTTTGAAATTGACCAAGCGGTAGAAAGCTCTGTCGCGGAGAATTCCATCAATCCACAGAACATCGAAGCTGACATTCGTAAAAAGCTACTGCCGCGCATGTTCCAGGAGTGCAAAGCGATTGGTGGGGGTATGGATCAGGCCAAGAAGATTGTTGAGATGATTGTTCAGATCACTCGGGTCGGGTTGAACGGTGCTTGAACGGGTATAACCAGATGAATGTGCCGATTAAACCTCAAAGTCAGACCATGAGCTTTCGCTACGGCGACGAGCAGATTACGTTTGAGCGAGTTACGCGCCCGCAGGCGACTGGCAAGGTGTTAATTAAGGTTCATCCCGATTGTCGGGTAATCGCATCGGCTCCTGAGGGGGCTGAGAGCGAAGCCGTGTTATCTGCTGTTAAAAAGCGTGGACGCTGGATATACGAGCAGCTTCGGGATTTCCGCAAACAGCTTGAATTCACCACACCACGGCAATACATCAGTGGTGAGAGCCATTACTATCTGGGAAAACAGTACCTGCTGAAAGTGATTGAAGCGCCTGAGCAGGTTCAAGGCGTGAAACTATTACGTGGCAAGTTGGAAGTTTCAGTAAGAACGAAGTCCGCTGACAAGGTTAAAGAGCTACTAACAGACTGGTACAAAGCGCGGGCCAAGGAAACCTTCGCCAAGCGCCTTGATGCGATGCTGGAACAAGCCCTTTGGGTAGAGGAACGACCACCGCTGCGCATACTGACCATGCAAACTCAATGGGGAAGCTGTTCACCCAATGGCCGAATCACCCTGAACCCTCACCTTGTTAAAGCGCCTCGTGAGTGCATTAATTATGTGATTTTGCACGAGCTTTGCCACATCGCCGAACATAACCACAGCGAGCGGTTCTATCGGTTAATGGGTCAGGTAATGCCGAAGTGGGAAATGACGAAAGAGCGATTGGATGGGATGGCTTCTGTCTATATTGAATGGTGATAAAAGAATGTCAAATGGAATACGAATGCAAAGCAAGGCGAAAATGCCTGAAGTTAAACCGTCAAGTTTATCAGACACTGAGTTAGCCGCCTGGCTATCTATACGCCACACAACAGAAAAGTCTGTTGTTTATGCATACGCTAAATACTTATTCAAAGTTTATGAACAAAGTGCTGAACCCTCCCAGTTAGTGGTTGGTGACTTAGGAAAGGCAACTGTATCAGTTCTCAAAAAGCTTTCTAAAGCTAATATGCTTAAACGCATAGAGCTTCCTTGTGACGAACTAGCAGAAAGCGAGACATCAAAGCCAGACTGGACGTTGCTAGATGCAAATGTAAAAGATATTAATGATCTTAAAAAAGCAAGGGATGAGCTATTTGGCCAAGGCCGAGGGAAAGCAATATCTCCTACCACGGCTTCTAAGGTATGGCATGACGCAGGGGGAAGATGTATGTACCGGGGATGCGGCCAGGATCTTGGAGCCACTCCCTTAACAACGAAAACTGCAAGGATTGCCTATTTGGCTCACATCATAGCTTCCGATCCCGATGGTCCAAGAGGGAATGGGAACTCTCATGCACTATCAGATACCCCAGAAAACATAATGCTCATGTGTGATGGTCATCATAGGCTGATAGATAGGATAGATGTAGCTGGTCATCCGGCATCTGATTTACAGCTGATGCGTGATGAACATGCGGCAAAAGTTAGTTTTTTACTGGATAGTTTGCGGTATCCCACCATACAACTTATAACTCTGCTGGCCGATTTAGCTCAAGTGCCAACAAATGTATCTAAATCAGAACTTTGCCGCTCAGCACTTAGCCGAAATCTTGGTCCACTTCCAGAAATCAAACACATGATCCGAAGAACCCAGCGAGACGATCGAAGTCGCCCAGGCTTTTGGGGACATTTTCTTCACGAGCATGAGTCAGACATAAGAGAGTTAATTAGTTTCACCAGTAACAAACCCTCTCAAAATTCATTTGTAAGACCTGACGTTCTTGGAATTTTCCCTCTTCACTTAGTTCCAGTTCTAGTTTTGGCAGGAAGGATTATCGGTGAAGCCAGGAATGTCGAAGTTTTCCAATATGATCGAGATCTAAAGACGTGGAATTGGCCAAATCCCCCCTCTACTTCAGATTCGCAATTTAATATATCACATGAACTCTGCAGTAGCTCTGGCATGGAAGAAGCAATTCTTTCTTTCGAACTAACGGCCGAACTGGATACCAGCGCTCTTCCCGAAGAGTTAAAACACTCTGTTAAAGAGAAAAATATAGGTTGGATTCGAATCACCAATACCGATCCAGGACCAACTTGCATTAATTCAAAATCACAATTAGACAACTTTTCAGCTCTTGCAAGACAAGCCATAAAGACGATTCAGGACTCATGGAGAGTCAAAGTGATACACGTTTTCGGCGTTTCACCAGCTAGTACAATTTTTAAATTTGGGCAAATGTTACAAGCAGGAAATCATTCAACATGCAGAGTCTACGATAGACCTGACGGTTCGAATATTTTTATTCCGGCCCTTGATATAACTGGCAATAGTGTAAAGTCAGTTGGTATGAAAAGTGACCAAGAGCATCAAATAGGCCTTAGATAGAGGATATAAAAGTGAAGAATACTAAATACTCAAATCTAGTAATCTCTGCGATAGAAAAACGTGACGCGCAGGTTCAGAAAACATTGCGAAAGTCCCTTTCCTTAGAAAGCTTTCAGGACTCAGGCTACATCCTTGAAGGGCTCGCTGAAGATATTCAGATGGTTAACGACCATATTAAAGTTGATGAAGAAGTTTTTGATGAAGCATCATCTGACTACGAAAAAATCGCCAACAAACTAGTTGAAAAACTAAATTGGCCAAATGATTCAATTCGCATAATTCCACAAGGTTCCGTGAGCACCAAAACTTTAATTAGATCCCCAGATAACTCAAAATTCGACATCGATGCGGTATGCTCAGTTGATTTATCTATGATTGAAGTAAATGAACCAATGGATTTTTATGAAAAGATTGGTTCTGCTCTTGCGACATGGAATGCCGAGCCCAAAAAAAGATGCTGGAAAGTCGATTTCCAAGGTCGTCGATACTATATAGAATTCACCCCTTCGACTCCTCTGGATAAAGTTCCTCAATCCAATTCAGGCCAAATCTCGTTTACACCAACAAATCGTTATAGAGATAAAGCATTAGCTGTTGTTGATACTCCAACCAAACAATGGAAGACATCAAACCCTGAAGGTTTTTCAAACTGGGTATCAGATCAATCAGCAAGACCATTACTTCAATGGCTTATTCAGAAATCAATTAGGGATAGCTACAGTGCGGAAAGTGTCACCCCTGTACCTGAGCAAGAGGTGAAAATATCTGACACTTTGCGTGTTGCAATTCGACTTCTTAAAAGACATCGAGACATGGCTGTTAGAAGGAATTTTGTAGAGCCAGAACTTAAACCAATCTCAATTATTATAGTTACCCTGCTGACTCAATGTTATGAGGGCTTAGCAGATAAGGGAGCTGTTTATACTCATCCAATAGAGCTACTAATTGACCTTGTTGAACTGATGCCACACATGGTCGAATTTATTGGAGACAAGTATTGGATTGCAAACCCAACAGTTGAAGGTGAAAATTTCGCAGAGAAATGGAATGAGAATCACAAATTAAAGCAGACTTTTGATATTTGGACAGGGCTACTTCTAGAAGACCTCAATTCGATTATGAGTGCCAATGATCATGTTTCTAGAAGGAAAATTATAAAAGAAGTATTTGGTTGTATATCTGCTCAAAGTCCTACCACACCAACGGAAGGTGGCGGTTTAGCTCCTAAACAGCCTACAAAGCCACACGTAGCCCCCCCTTCCAGAGGGTTAGCGTAATTGTCTGAAAGCATTAACTTATTTCTTAAGGATCATGCGTGCCTTCTAGATGAGATTGAATCAACTAATGGCATACGACGCTTCCCTATTTATTTGCCAGAATTGCCAGATGGACGGTCTATTGACGCAGCATGGTTAGATATTCCGCCCAATTTTTCAGGTGGGGCATTAGCGCGAGTATATCTTCCCAAGAAATATATATTGGAGATTCCACATATAGAGCATGATGGCCGCCTATGCATAGATGGCGACCCTGGCTCTATGAGCGGTGCTACGCCCGAGGAAAGAATCGATCAGATTATTGACCTATTTTATTCATCGTTCCTTGAGCCATGGTCAAAAGGGTTGCTAGACACTCACTTTTCCCAAGAAGCCATGAACTATTGGGAAATATACTGTTTAAAAAGGTTTAACCAAAACCAGCCAATAGTCAAAATATTTACAACAGATCAAGTACCTGAAATACCGAGGGTATATAAGTCAATATTCATAGAAAGTCGTAAGCTTGTAATAGTTGGCGATGATTCTCCTATTAAAACCCGTTACTCCAATTCACTTGGTAACGGAAGGACTATTTCAAAAGTTAAAATCGCTGAAATCCCGATTGCATTCACATTTACTCCAGACAACTGGCCAAAAAATATTAGCGATATCAGACGACTCGTTACAGCGAAGCTTGGATATTCCGAGGCGACGAAATTTTTTACGTCAATAGGTCGCCGCGGAAATGAACGTCATAAAGTCGTTATATTTAGAGCTCCAGGCTGCTCATTTGGCTATCTTTTACCCGGAGGACCTCCCTCCAAAGTAAAAGCAATAAACTCCACCAAGTCATTTCCTAGCAGCTGCCTTGTACCTCTGAAGGTTGAAAGATTAGATGTTGGCTGGACAACTGGAAGAGACCAACATCCTGAATATATAGCCAGACAACAGAAACATGTGTTAATTATTGGTGTGGGCGCTTTAGGCAGCCCCGTAGCGGAACAACTAGCTAAAGCAGGAGTTGGTAAACTGACATTAGTAGATGATGATAATCTATGTTCGGCCAATATCGGACGGCATGCTTTAGGAGCAAATTCGATTGGGTACTCCAAAGCACTGCAACTTGCCCAAAGTATTTCAGTTCGCTGGCCAAGCTGCAATGCTACTGGCATATCAATGACTATACATGAATGGCTGAAAAAGCATGGACTCAAAGATGTTGATGTGATTTTAGATCTTACTGGTGAGCCTGAAGTTAGGCAAATTGTAGAAAAAGAAAGAAAAAAGTATTCCACGGACTGTCTAATTGCATGGATGGAACCCTACGTAGCTGCCGCTCATGTATGCCTACTAAAGGCTGATACCTCATGGTTTACCGATAACATTGATAGACTGGATAGATTTAATGCCGTCGATTGGCCCGAAGAAGTTATCGCTAGAGAACCATCTTGTAGCAGTACATTTCAAAGTTATACATCCACGGCTGCTCTCCATGCAGTAGCTTTGACCACCGAAGCAGCACTTGAGCTCATAGATAATAAAGTTTTAAATTCAAGAATCCGGCATTGGATTCGAGGACAAAAGTATTTGGACAAACATTACCGCGGATTAAAGCTTAGAGATTGGGCAAGTTTTGCAAATGATGAAGATGGTGTAGTTAGAGAGCTAAATTTTGACTGAGAGATATTTTACTCTACCTAATGGTGCCGGGACATTGCAATTTACGAGCTCGGTTCTTGAGCACATCTATCGTTATGCTCAAGTCAATAGAAATGACAAAGAAGCTGGAGGTCAGCTTTTCAGCAAAAACCCTCATGAACGACTAGTCACAATCTCGATCGCAACTGGACCTAATCCTAACGATACGCGCTCAGCAAATCTCTTCAATCCAAATTTACGTCAATTAAATAACGATAGAAAGCGATTGTTTAATGATGGATTTCATGCAATCGGATTATGGCACACTCATCCCGAACCAATCCCTCATCCTTCAAATGATGATCGCATTACCACTTTAAAATATCTAGAAGCTTGCAATGGTGAGATGACTGGATTCATTCAGGTAATAGTTGGAAACAGGAAATCACCTGAAAGTTTAGGCATTTGGCTGGCTAGCACAGATAAAAATAACAGATGGGTAAAACTCAAAGAATCAAAAGATTAAGGAAAAAACATCACAAGATGTTAACAAATAACCAACCATTACCTAAAGTAAATCAGTTGCTAGCACATCTAAAGCATCTGCAATTTGATGTATTTTTGTGAGAGTGACATTCTGATCACCTCGCTCAATGTGTCCCATATAACTGCGGTCGATCCCAGCCAAATCGGCCAATGCTTCTTGCGACAGCCCTTTCTCTTTTCTTATCTGACGCACTCTTTCCCCAAATGCGACTAAACGTGGATCTTTCATGATTGCTCTGTTCAAAAAACAGAACTATCACCAAGTAGTGAATATATCACCACGGGATATATCGCTCATTTTCCGGTTTTTTGCGGTACGCTTAACCAATCATAAGGAAAAGGGGATGAGCGTATGTGGAGCAACAAGCAACAAAATCAACTGGAAAGAATACTGAATCACCCAGGACTTAGATTTAGAAAAGTCAGCAAATACAAGTACCTGCTCTATTACAAAGGCCGTCAATGGTACCTGTGGCCTCGGTCTGGGCGATACCAGAAGATCTCATCAAACGGTGCAGTATCAGCAATCTTCATGGGTGAACTATCAGATTTCTATCACCGATACCTAACTGAGGAACTTGATTTACCAGAAAATTTTGGCAAGACCTGGTCTAAAGATGATGAAGAGGTGCTGTACGACATGATTGAACTGGCCTGTACATGCAGGCAAATGGCCGAAGAGCTAAAACGCCACCCTGCTAGTGTCGCAACGAAACTGGCTAAGTATCTGGATAATGAGAGCCTTCAGAACCAGCTCACTGAAGATATGTATGATGTGCCTGTAAGAGAGCTGATTGACTGGAAAACCTGATGTCCATATAGCCACTACATAACCCGGTACGATAATCCGTGTCTATATAACCCGTACATCAGGGCCTTCCATGGTGTGCTCGTAATAGTCGGCGTGTTCCGGCACCATCACATTGAAGTGACGCTCCAGATCGCCACGTACGTCCGGGTCGGCGTTCTCATTGATGGCAAGAGAAGCGGAGGTATGCTGAATGAACAGATTCAGCAACCCCACTTCGCAGTTCGTCAGTTCCGGCGCCTGGGCCAGGATTTCGTTGGTCACCAGGTTAAATCCCCTGGGCAGCGGGGCCAGCTCAATAGTGTTCTGGTGCCAGATCATACGTGCTCCAACAGTCGGTTATTTCTGAAGTTCATCCCAGGGGTGTACCGGCACCACGGCTTCTTCCGACATCTCGCTCTCGAAGGAACTGCGGAAGTAGTCCATGGCCTTCTCGGCCTCACCCAACTCATCAAACCGCGCCACGTGGTAGATGGCCTCACCTTCGTTCACCAAGGGCAGGTTGTTCACACAGATGACGATCCCGGAACAGGGTGAAGTAATAGCCACTTCAGTCTCGCCAAAGGGATCGGCTACCATGGCCAGCCGCTGCCCTTTGCGGACCTTCTGGCCCAGCCTGGCCACCGGCCGCATGATACCGTCGATGTCTGCCCGCACCCACTGCGAATTGGCCGCCGTTTCCGAACGCTTTTTCGGCGCCTTGGGGCCTTTCTTGGCCGGCACCATTTCCAGTTCCCTCATTACCCGGATAATGCCCTTCACGCCGCTGGCAATGACGACATCGTCAAAGCGCAGGGCTTCGCCGCCTTCAAAAGTAATGACCGGAATATCCAGTGAATCGGCGTACGCACGCAGGCTGCCTTCGCGCAGACCGGCATTGATAATGATCGGCGCTCCAAAGGCTTCAGCCATGCGGGAAGTTTCCGGGTTTTTCAGCTCGGCGCGGATCTGCGGCAGGTTGAACCGGTGAATGGCGCCGGTATGCAGATCGATAATGTGGGTGACGCTTTCCATGATCTGGGTGCGCAACAGATAGGCAATACGCCCGCCCAGAGAACCACTCTCTGAGCCCGGGAAACAGCGGTTCAGATCCCGCCGGTCCGGCAGGTAGCGGGTACGCTGCACGAACCCGAAGATATTGACAATCGGGACCGCCACCAGGGTGCCCCTCAGGTGCCGCAGCGCGGAGTTCTTCAATACACGGCGGACGATTTCAACACCGTTGATCTCATCGCCGTGGATGGCGCCACAGACCATCAATACCGGGCCATCCCGGCGGCCGTGTACCACTTCCACCGGAATATGCAGCGGGGTATGGGTGTAGAGTTTTGCCACCGGGACTTCCACGGTCTCCCGGGTACCGGCTTTCACCTCTACGCCGGCAATCTCAAACGGAGCTCTGGCCATGCCTTCTTATCCCCTGCCCCGGGTTTTGGTTTTCCAGGGTTTATAGTTCTTTTCGGTCCAGTTGATGATCATGCCCGCCACGTTCTTCCCGGTGGCATTTTCAATACCCTCCAGGCCAGGCGAGGAATTCACTTCCATCACCAACGGACCTCGGCTGGAACGCAGCAGGTCCACGCCGGCGACGTTCAGGCCCATGGCTTTGGCGGCAGTAATGGCAGTTCGGCGCTCTTCCGGAGTAATTCTCACCAGCGAGGCGGTGCCACCGCGGTGCAGATTGGAGCGGAATTCGCCTTCAGCGCCCTGGCGTTTCATGGCAGCAATAACCTTGTCGCCGATCACAAAGCAGCGAATATCGGCGCCACCAGCTTCCTTGATGAACTCCTGCACCAGAATATCGGCTTTCAGGCCCATAAAGGCCTCGATCACGCTTTCTGCCGCCTTGCGGGTTTCCGCCAGCACCACGCCGATGCCCTGGGTGCCCTGCAGCAGCTTGATCACCACCGGAGCCCCCCCCACCATTTTCAGCAATTCCGGCACGTTGTCCGGTTTATTGGCAAAACCGGTCACCGGCATGCCGACACCTTTGCGGGCCAGCAACTGTAAAGAGCGCAGCTTGTCGCGCGAACGGGTAATGGCAACCGATTCATTCACCGGAAACACGCCCATCATCTCAAACTGCCTGAGCACCGCAGTGCCGTAAAACGTGACCGAGGCACCAATGCGGGGAATCACAACATCAAAATCTTCCAGCACCTCTTCGTGGTAGTGGATTTTCGGGTCGGCAGAGGTGATGTTCATGGAGCAGTGCAGGCAGTCGATGACCTTCACTTCGTGGCCACGGTTAATGCCTTCCTCCACCAGACGCCGGGTCGAATACAGGTGACGGTTTCGGGACAGTACCGCAATTTTCATAGTCAGGTCCTTGGTGCCGGCTCGCCGGCAAGATAAGAAGCTTCGGGGTAAATCGTTGAGCGTCCCGCCATGGCGGTGCGCCCAAGTAACATCCGGAACCGCATGGAGTCCCGGTTGGTCAGAGTCATTTCAATGGGCCAGCTCTGGTCGCCCAGGACCAGCGTGGTTTGAATCACCAGGCGTTGCTCCTTGTGGCCACCGGAATCCGATACCGTGCGCTCATCCAGCACCCGGGCATCGCATTCCACCACATGGTGCAGGTCGTTCTGAACCGGGTGCACCCAGAACTTCACACGACGTTCGCCGTTTTCGGTATAGGGCTCGGTTCGGAACGTGTGCAGACAGGATGTCCTGGCGCCAGTATCCACCTTGGCCTTGATACGCTGGATATCAAGATCAGGCAGCGCCACCCATTCCCGCCACCCCAGACTAACCTTGTTCTCCGCGGCTTTCGGGGGAGTGGTTTTAATGGCTTCAGGTTTTATTGTCGACATCCGGTAATTCCTTTTCTTGCTGTTGTCCCGACCCGACCAGCTGTATGCGGAAAGGTTCGGAATGACTGCCGGCGTAGACACTGGTGTGAGGAAACGGTATTTCAATACCAGCCCCGTCCAGTGCTTTCTTGATAGCGACCATCATGCCGCCTTTACCTTCCAGGAAATCCTCCCGGGCCACCCAGAAGGAAAACTGGAGATCCACAGACGAAGGCCCGAAACCGGTCACCAGCACAAATGGCCGGGGCTCTTCCAGGCAATGCGGATTGGTCTCCGCCAGCCCGAGCAACAGATCCCGCACCCGCTCCACATCTTCAGCGTAGGCGATACCGATCACCAAATCGATCCGCCGGATCGGAAACCGGGACCGGTTCACCACCCGGGTTTTGATCAGGGTTTCATTGGGGATACGCACATACAGGTTGTCCGGTGTTCTCAGCTTTACACTGAGCAGATCAATCGCCACCACCTCACCAATGGTGGCATCCGCTTCGATGACATCGCCTATCTCAAACGGACGCTCCATCACCAGAAACAGGCCACTGATGATGTTGGAAGCCGATGTCTGCGAAGCAAAGCCAATGGCTACCGTGAGAATACCGGCCGCCCCCAGCACCACTTCCAGTGAAAACCCGGCTTCCCGCAGCGCTGCGATAGCAAACAGCACGAAAATCACATAGAACACCAGGCGCCGGATGAGCACCTGGTGGTGCCGTGAAGTGCGGCTTTCGACCAGCCGCCCGACGCTCCGAGCCAGCATGGTACCCAGGAAGATACCCAGCACCAGCAAAAATCCCGCCGCCAGCCACTGCCCCCAGGCAATGCCACTGATCAATTGAATAAACGTAGCCTCAATAGCCTCAATCAACAGAGTTGCTCCTGATTCTGTCAGCCAAACATTCGGTCAAACGCCCGCACCAGGCGGCGCCCTTTGGCCAGCTTTTCCCGGGGCGGCGCCACCAGTTGGCATTGACCGGCACAGGCGGGTACCGACTGTTCAATATTCAGGCTGGCAGAGTTCATATCGGTTTCACACTCTACCGTGACACCCGGCGTCCACAGCTGTCCACGCTCGTTACGATAAAGGGCCAGCAATGGCGTGGGCAGGCTGAACCTTTCCAGCAGCAGTGCCTGCTCACGGCGATTGATGATGGTCACCGGAGTAACGGCCCGCCAGGGACGTTTCGGCACCGCCTCAAGTGCCAGACGACCAAACGTGGAGGAAGCGTAGCAAAGCTCGCCCTCCATGGTGTTACGGCCAAGCCAGGTCATGGAGGGCACGGCCAGCGGGATCTCGGTCAGCTCTGTTTGCCCATCGCCTACACACACTTTCATCCACAAGGATGTTCCCACGTAAAGCAAACAGCGCCCACCGGCAGGAATGGTTAAAGGCTGGAATGGCCGTATAACCGTGGGACGACAGCCCATAGCGGGGTTGAAGCGGACGATACCTTGATCATCCATACGCACAAAACGCTGCACCGGAATATCAGCGGATGGCACGGTATGGCCCAGGGTTTCCTGCCAATGCAGGGGATCGGAATGAATATCCAGCTTCTCCTCACGCACCTGCCACTCAAGATCCAGCAGGGTAATCCAGACCCGGGTATGTCCAAGCTGATGTTGCTGTGTCTGGCCGGATGCCAGTTGATAGGGGTGCGCCCAGACACCTTCGCGCTGGCTTTCGGTTTGCTCGGTCATGCCTGCGAAACGGCTCCTTGTTGTCAGCGTGATTCGGTGGCGGCTGGTTTTAACTATAATCCAATCCGGTAGTTGCAGCGAATATACAAGCCTATGATTTTTTGGGTTGTATTTACCCTTATATGCACCCGTCAACGACCTGGATGACCCGATGACACAACTGGTGTGGTTCCGTAACGACCTTCGGCTTGCCGACAACCCTGCCCTGACGGCCGCGTGCCAATCAGGAGAACCGGTGCGCGCGTGTTTTGTAGTCACCCCTCAGCAATGGCAGGAACACGACTGGTCTGCCGCCCGGGTACGCTTTGTTCTTGAACACGCCAACGCCCTGGCCCGGGAACTGGCTGAGCTTGGCGTTCCACTGACATTCCTGAACGCCGAGCGTTTTTCGGATGGCAGCGATGCACTGCTGCAGTTCTGCAAGGACAGTGACATTGCCGACGTCCATTTCAACGAGGAGTACGGCATTAACGAACGCCGCAGGGATAAAGCACTGCGCGATCGCCTGGTGGATTTCGGCATCCGGGTGAGCAAGTACCGGGACCAGACCGTCGCCCCGGTCGGCCAGATTCTGACCCAGCAGAACGAACCCTACTCGGTGTTTACGCCTTTCTCCCGTCGTTGGCGCAGTTGGATAGAGGAAACACGGCCCACTCTGCACCCCAGGCCCGCCGCGATCGGCAACGCGGTCAAACCCGAACAGACCGACACCCTGCCTGCGCCGTTCAGAGAGGCACCGGAGCCGCTGGTACCGACGGGAGAGGATGCCGCTCACGAGCAGCTGGAGGCGTTTCTGACGGAGCGCGCCAAAGACTACAAAGATAACCGGGACTTCCCGGCGCTGGATGGCACCAGCCAGCTCTCCCCCTACCTGGCCAATGGCGTGCTCTCCGGGCGCCAGTGCCTGATTGCGGCAAAGCAATCAGGCCTTTCCGGGGAAGGCGTGGAAACCTGGATCAATGAAATCGCCTGGCGGGATTTCTACATCCATATCCTTTATCACTACCCGCGGGTGAGTATGGGGCGTGCGTTCAAGGAGGAAACCGAGGCTCTGGAGTGGAATACGCCGGGCGAGCATTTCGAAGCCTGGAAGGAAGGCCGCACGGGTATCCCTATTGTGGATGCAGCCATGCGCCAGTTGAAAGCCACCGGCTGGATGCACAATCGCCTGCGGATGATCACTGCCATGTTCCTGACCAAGAACCTGTTCATCGACTGGCGGCTGGGCGAAGCCTGGTTTATGCAGAATCTGGTGGATGGCTTTCTGGCGTCTAACAACGGTGGCTGGCAGTGGAGTGCCTCAACGGGTACCGATGCTGCGCCCTACTTTCGTGTGTTCAATCCGGTGACCCAGAGTGAGCGCTTTGATCCGAAGGGGGAGTTTATTCGGAACTGGGTGCCGGAGCTGGCAAAGCTCGACAACAAGCGGATTCACGACCCATCCAGGGGTGGTGTTATCCCAAAAGGCTATCCCAGACCCATTGTGGACCTGAAAGAGTCCCGCAAAGAAGCCATCGCCAGGTTTCAGGCGCTGAAGGATTGAGACTTTGGAGTCTCGTTGCCGGTCAGGGTTGGGGGAGGTCTTTCCAAAACACGCCGTAAATACATCCATGTAGGCTCCGTTCCGCCATCCATGGCTCCACAGGGTTTTGGAAAGACCTCCCCCAACCCTGACCTATCCTGGAGTTAACTTGCGCAGACTGGGCACTCGGGATCTCTTGCCAGCTTCATCTCTCGCCATTCCATCTGCCAGGCATCCAGAATGAGCAAACGGCCCACCAAAGGTTTGCCCACCTCCGAGATAACTTTAATGGCTTCCATGGCTTGCGCAGAACCAATCATGCCGACGAGCGGAGCGATGACACCGGCTTCCGAGCAGGTCAGGTCTTCGTTGCCCTGTTCAGGATACAGGCAGTGGTAACAAGGACTTTCAGGGTGACGGGGATCGTAAACGGAAAGCTGGCCTTCACCTCTTATTGCAGCACCCGAAACCAGGGGCACTTTCGAAGAAACCGAAGCCCGGTTCAGGGCGAACCGGGTGTTGAAGTTGTCCGTGCAGTCCAGCACCAGTGTGGATTCGCTCACCAGATGGCGCAAATCATCACCATCCACCCGGAGATTCACCGCATTAACGGTAATTTCCGGATTGATCGCCCTCACCCGCTCTGCCAGACGCCCGGCTTTTGAATCGCCCAGCCAGCTTTGCTCAAAGGCGATCTGGCGCTGCAGGTTTGCCAGTTCGATCTGGTCATCGTCGACCAGAGTCAAGTGGCCAACACCTGCTGCGCCAAGGTAGAGGGCTACAGGACAACCCAGGCCGCCGGCGCCGATGACCAGCACGTGGGCGGCTTTGAGTTTTTCCTGGCCGGCGATGTCGAACCGGGGCATCAGGATTTGCCGGCTGTAGCGGAGGAGTTCTTCGTCGCTGAGCATGGTTGTTCTCGCTATTGGTCGCTGGCCGGTTTCCGGGCCAGGGTCATGCGATCATTGCCGCCGTAATCTTTGCGGGTTTCTATGTTGCGCCATCCGGCTTTGGCAAACAAATCCCGTACGGCGCCGCCCTGGTCGTAGCCATGTTCCAGCAGCATCCAGCCATTGGGGTTAAGCCAGTTCAGTCCTTCGGTCACCAGCAGGCGAATATCGTCCAGGCCATCGTCTCCGGCCACAAGGGCAGATTCAGGCTCGAAGCGCACATCACCTTCCCTTAAATGACGGTCGCTGGCCGGTATATACGGTGGGTTGGAAATCAGAAGGTCGAAAGTTCCGGCGGGAATCTGGTCGAACCAGTGGCTCTTTACCACGGTAACAGGCAATCCCAGGCGCCGGCTGTTTTCCCGGGCCAGCTCGACCGCGTCTTCCACACGGTCACTGGCCATAATCCGCCAGCCAGGCTGTTCACTGGCCAGCGCCAGCGCGATAGCACCGGTGCCGGTGCCGAGGTCCAGCACGCTTGCGCGGGCGGGTAATTCCAGCGACAGCGCGGCCTCTACCACGCACTCCGTATCTGGCCGGGGGATCAGGGTGGACGGACTGACTTTGAGAGGGAGAGACCAGAACTCCTGCTCCCCCAGCAAATAGGCAACGGGTTGGCCGCTGGCACGCTCGCCCACCAACGCGAAAAACCGCTCTGCCTGGTCCACCGGCACGTCCCGCTCCGGCCACGCCCGGAAACTGGTGCGGGTCAGGCCGGTGATGTGGCTCAGTAGCAGTTCGGCATCCAGCCTGGGAGAGTCACCACCAATCCGGCCTGCCGCTTCTCTCAGCAGGGCCTCACAGGTGAGCAAACATTCACTGTTGCTCATTGGCCATATCTGCCAGCAGTTCCGCCTGGTGCTCCTGCTGCAAGGGAACCACCACGGCGTCCAGGTCTCCGGCAATCACTTCGTCGAGCTTGTACAGAGTCAGGTTGATACGATGATCCGTTACCCGGCCCTGGGGGAAGTTGTAGGTTCGAATACGTTCGGAACGATCACCGCTGCCCACCAGGCTCTTGCGTGTTTCCGCCATGCTCTTCTGCTGCTTTTCCAGTTCGGCATTCTGAAGGCGGGAGGCCAGCAGGCTCAGGGCCTTGGCGCGGTTCTTGTGCTGGGAACGTTCTTCCTGGCACTCCACCACAATGCCCGTGGGCAGGTGGGTGATGCGGATGGCCGAGTCGGTTTTGTTAACGTGCTGACCACCGGCACCGGAGGAGCGGAAGGTATCCACCCGCAGATCGGCTTTGTTGATCTCGACCGCTTCGGCTTCGTCAGCCTCCGGCATTACAGCAACCGTGCAGGCCGAGGTGTGAATGCGGCCCTGGGATTCGGTTTCCGGCACTCTCTGCACCCGGTGCGCACCGGATTCAAATTTCAGGGTGCCATAAACGCCATCGCCAGAGAGGCGGGCGATGATTTCCTTGAAACCGCCGTGCTCCCCTTCATTTTCGCTGAGCACCTCGACCTGCCACCGGCGTTTCTCGGCATAGCGGGAATACATGCGAAACAGGTCGCCGGCAAAGATAGCGGCTTCATCGCCCCCGGTGCCGGCACGGATTTCCAGGAACACGTTCTTGGTGTCATTGGGGTCTTTGGGCAGCATTAACCGCTGCAATTCTTCATCCAGCTCTTCACTGCGAGCCCGGGCACTGGCCAGCTCCTCTTCGGCCATTTCCCGCATGTCTGCATCGCCGTCTTTGGCCAGCTCCGTGGCCGCATCGATGTCCTCCAGAGACTGTCGCCAAGCCTGAAAACACTTGACCACCGGTTCAATCTCGGCGAATTCGCGGGACAGGTCCCGGAATTTATCCTGATTGGCAATCACCGAGGCATCACTCAGCAACGCGTTCACCTCCTCGAACCGTTCAACAAGCTGTTCGAGGCGGGACTGGATGGATGGTTTCATAGTTTTTCCGTGGTGGTGGGCTCGTCAGCTTCCAGTGCGTCCAGCTGGTAAAGCTCCCTCAGGCATTCGGTCACTTCGGTACGGCCTTCGGCCATCGCCTTGCGTACCTGAACCGAGGGTTGGTGCAGAAGTTTGTTGGTCAGGCCCCGCGCCAGTGAGCGCAGAGCCGTCTCAGGATCAGTGCCGTTGCGCAGGGCGCGCAGGGCTTTCTCGGTTTCCGCATCACGCAGCAATTCTGCTCGCTGACGGAACACCTTGAGGGTGGAAACCGCATCCAGGGCACGCAGCTGATCCAGAAAATCCTGAACGCCACTGCTGATCAGATTTTCCGCCTCACGGGCCGCGCCTTCCCGGGAGCGAATATTCTCTTCAATCACCTGACGCAGGTCGTCTACGGTATAGAGGTAGACATCGGCCAGCGAAGCCACTTCCGGTTCGATGTCCCGGGGCACGGCAATGTCGACCATGAAATAGGGCCGGTGTTTGCGCTTCTTCAACGCCCTTTCCACCGCGCCTTTGCCCAGAATCGGCAAGGGGCTGGCGGTGGAGGAAATCACGATATCCACATCGGAAAGATGATCCGGAATTTCCGAGAGCAGAATGCCTTTACCTCCGTGGGCTTCTGCCAGCGCTTGGGCCTTCTCCAGTGTACGGTTGGCCACCAGAAAACTACGCACACCAGCTTCTGCCAGGTGTCGGGCTACCAGCTCAATGGTTTTCCCGGCACCAATCAGCAGCGCCTTGTTGCGGGACATGTCCGCAAAAATGTGGTGTGCCATGCTGACCGAGGCATAGGCAACCGACACCGGGTTTTCACCGATAGCTGTCTGGGTACGTACACGTTTGGCTACGGAAAAAGTCTGCTCGAACAACCGGGACAGAAAGGAACCGGTGGCGCTGTGCTCCCGTGCCAGCGCATAGGCATCCTTGAGCTGGCCCAGAATCTGCGGTTCGCCCAACACCATGGAGTCCAGGCCGGCGGCCACCCGCATCATATGACGAACCGCGTCGGAATCCCGATGCACATAGAGTACGTTTTCAAGATCGGCCACATCCAGCTCGTGGAAGCCGGCCAGCCAGCGCAGCACTGAGGGGGCGCAGTCATCATCCCCGGCCAGATAAAGCTCCGTCCGGTTGCAGGTGGACAGGATAGCCGCCTCGCTGGCACCGGAGGCAGCACGGAGTTCTGAAAAGGCCTCGGCCATTCGCTCCGGCGTGAACGCCACACGCTCGCGGATCTCCACGGGTGCGGTGCGATGGTTGATTCCCAGCGTTACTAGTGCCATTTGGAGTACAGAAAACCCTGCCCAGATTATGGATAATCACTCGCCATTCTACCGGGGCAACTGCTCAGTCGCCACCCGAAAACCCGTCGCCTTCGGCAAGTGCGGACAGGTTGGGCAAGTTCAGACGCTTATGCCATTATAGGGCCTTGGCCGTGGCCGCAACCCGATCTGCCTCAATTACCGGGCGGAAAACGGTTTTCACTGACCTATCGCCGATAGCACACAGGAAGTTGCATGCAAAAATCCGCACCGTATCTGGTTACCTGCCTGTTGGGGCTTACTCTCGTCACACTTCCGGGCTGCGCTGTATTTTCTGGCACCCCGGAACCCGCCGATGAGGTAACCGGGACCAATACCCCCGCAGCTACCCCGCCTGCCACGCCCATCAACTATGCCGAATTCGAACCGGAAGTGCTTTATCAGCTTCTGTCGGCTGAAGTGGCCGGCCAGCGTGGGCGCTACGATGTCACCCTGGTCAATTACCTCCAGGCTGCGAAAACCTCACGGGACACCGGCGTGATTGAGCGGGCCATGCGGATCGCCCAGTCTCTGAATGCAGACAATGCCCAGCAACAACTGGCTACGCTCTGGCTGGACGTGGACCCCGACAATCTGGAGGCACATCGGATATCGGCCATTCAGGCGGTCAAGCGCCAGAAACTGGAAAACGCCCTGTTCCATATGGAGCAGATCATGGACCAGGGAGAAGACGCGGATTTTGACAGCCTCGCTGCCATGGCCGCGGGACTGCCGCCCGCGCAGCAACAGGAGCTGTTGGCGCTTTACAGTCAACTGGCAGTCAAGCACCCGGATAACCCCGAACTGCAGTACAGCATTGCCCTGCTGCAGAAAATAACCGGCACCCCCACGGTCGCCCTCCGGCAGATTAACCAGTTGCTTGAGCAGGAGCCGAACTTCCAGCCCGCCATCATCCTAAAGGGCGATCTGCTCTACCAGACCGGGCAGAAACGTGAGGCCCTGAATTACCTGACCACCAATACCCGGCGCTTCCCGGCCAACCGCCAGATGGGCACCCTCTATGGCCGCATGCTGATCAACGAGGGCGAACTGCAGGCCGCCCAGGACGAATTCGAACGGCTGGTAAAACGCTATCCGGACACCCCGGGGCTGAGACTCTCACACGCCCTGGTCGCCCTGGAAAACCAGCAACCCGCACTGGCCCGGGAGGAACTGATTCGCCTGATCGAGCAGGGCCACCATGAAGACGAAGCCAGCTACTACCTGGGACGCATTGAGGAAGATGCCGGCAATACCGACCAGGCGATCGAGTACTACCAGAGCGTGCAACGGGGAAACTATTTCTTCCCGTCGCTGGCCCGTGCCAGCGAACTGCAGGCCCAGGCCGGCGAACTGGACCAGGCCATTGCCCACATCCAGAACCTGCGCGAGCGAGCCCCTGATCACGCCGAGAAGTTCTGGCTGCTGGAGGTGAATCTGCTGATCGACCAGGAGCGGAATGAGCAAGCCCTTGCCGCAGCCGATGCCGCACTGGAACGCTACCCCAACAACGTTGAACTTCGCTATGCGCGGGCCATGCTGCAGGACACCATGGGAGAACCGGCTGGTGCCGAACAGGATTTGAAAACCATCCTGGAACTGCAACCGGAAAATGCCGTTGCCCTGAACGCCCTGGGCTACATTCTGACGGTGCGCACTGATCGCCTGGATGAAGCCCGCGGCTATATTGAAAAAGCCCTCGCGCTGGATCCGGAAAACCCGGCCATTCTGGACAGCATGGGATGGATACTGTTTCGCCAGGGCGAAACGAATCAGGCCCTCGACTTTCTGGCCCGCGCCTGGGAAGCCTACCCGGACCCGGAAGTAGCGGCACACTATGGCGAAGTCCTGTGGGTAACCGGTAATGAAGAACAGGCACGCATCATCTGGGAAGAAGGACTGGACCAGAACCCGGACCATGAAATTCTTCGGGAAACCATCGACCGGCTGACCAGTGATGGGGCCGACCAATGATCCGAAGACTACTCGGCGTGGCACTGCTAACCGGTGCCATGACCGGCTGTACCACCATCCAGCTGGAACCCTTGCCCGAGGGCATGACCAACCAGCCGCCCGCCGACTGGGCCGAGCGCAGCAACCACCTGAGCCGCTTTGACCAATGGCAACTGAGAGGAAAGCTGGCGGTAAAACAACCCTCAGACAGCGGCACTGCCATTATCAACGGCTGGCGCCAGCAGGGTGAACGCTACGACCTCTCGCTGTCATCCTCATTCCTGGGCATGGGCACAACACGACTCACGGGCGTTCCGGGCTTCATAGAATTAACCCTGGCCAATGGTGAGACCTACCAGTCCTCAGACCCGGAAACCCTGGTGGCCGCCGCTACAGGGTGGAACCTGCCCATCGACAACCTCGCCTGGTGGGTTCGAGGACTGCCGGCGCCGGAGGGTGATTTCCGCCTGCTATTCGACGAACAGCACCAACTGGCCATCCTGCGGCAGGATGGCTGGGAAATTCGCTATGACCGCTGGCAGCCATTCATTGACAGCCTGCCCGCGCTTCCTGCCCGGATCACAGCCCTGAACGGCGACAAACGGGTACGCGTGGTCATCAGCGAATGGCAACAAGAGGACTGAGTATTGTTAACCCGGATTACCCTGCCCTCACCCGCCAAACTCAACCTGTTCCTGCATATCGTTGGCCGGCGCCCGGACGGATACCACGAGCTCCAGACCCTGTTCCAGTTTCTGGACTATGGCGACGAACTCACGTTCACACTGACTCCGGAGCAGCCCGGCATACGACTGGCAGAACCCGTATCAGGCGTTCCGGACAATGACAACCTGGTGATCAGGGCAGCCAAAGGCCTGGCCGCAACCACCGAGAACACGCTCCCCGGCGTTACCATTCACATCCACAAGCGCTTGCCCATGGGCGGCGGCCTGGGTGGCGGCAGCTCCAACGCCGCAACCACCCTGCTTGCAATGAACCGCCTCTGGGAACTGAATCTGGGCGAAGACCAGCTTGCAGAAATCGGCCTGCGCCTGGGCGCCGATGTGCCGGTATTTGTGCGTGGCCATGCAGCCTTTGGCGAGGGTGTCGGCGAAAAGCTGACCCCCACAAACCCGCCGGAAGACTGGTTTTTGGTGCTCAAACCCGAGTGCAACATCAGCACCGGAAAGATTTTTTCAGCCGAAGGGTTGACAAGGGACACACCAAAAATCAAAATACGCCCCGCTTTTGAGGGAGACGCCTCGAGGTACCGAAACGACTGTGAGGATGTAGTTCGAAAACTGTATCCTGAGGTTAACCAGAGCCTGGAGTGGCTTTCACAATTCGGACCTGCAAGATTAACCGGAACCGGGGCTTGCATTTTTGGACGTTTCCCGACAGAATCCGCAGCCCGGATTATCTGGGAAAGCAAACCCTCCGGCATCACGGGGTTCGTAGCTAAAGGGGTGAACCATTCACCTCTGCACAAAAAGCTGACAGAGCTGAAATGATGCCAAAAAAGCACGATGATATTGGGGTGTCGCCAAGTGGTAAGGCAACGGGTTTTGATCCCGTCATGCGCAGGTTCGAATCCTGCCACCCCAGCCACCTTTCTCCCGCTTCTTCTGAATCAAACGCCGATACTGAGAAGGATGCTGTCGTGTCCAAATTGATGATTTTCGCTGGCAATGCCAACCCCGAACTTGCGCGTGATATTGCCAGAAAACTCCATATTCCCATGGGCCAGGCCACTGTAGGCCGCTTCAGCGATGGCGAGACCACCGTTGAAATCAATGAGAATGTTCGTGGTCACGACGTTTTCATTATCCAGCCCACCTGCTACCCCACCAACGACAACCTGATGGAACTGATCGTGATGGCTGACGCCCTGCGTCGTGCATCCGCCACACGAATCACCGCCGTTATTCCTTACTACGGCTATGCCCGTCAGGATCGTCGCGTTCGCTCTACCCGGGTAGCCATCAGCGCCAAAGTGGTCGCCGACATGATCTCCAGCATTGGCGTGGATCGTGTGCTGACCGTAGACCTGCACGCCGACCAGATTCAGGGCTTCTTCGATATCCCGGTGGACAACATCTACGCCACCCCGGTACTGCTTGAAGACATTGAAAAACAGCGGTTCGAGAACTTTGTCGTCGTATCTCCGGACGTAGGCGGCGTTGTCCGCGCCCGCGCTGTTGCCAAGCGCCTGGATGATGCCGACCTGGCCATCATCGACAAGCGCCGCCCCAAGGCCAACGTTTCCCAGGTAATGCACATCATCGGTGACGTCCGCGACAAGACCTGCATCCTGGTGGATGACATCGTCGACACCGCCGGCACACTGTGCAAAGCCGCCAACGCGCTCAAAGAGCACGGCGCCTCCCGCGTGGTTGCCTACATTACTCACCCGGTACTTTCCGGCCCGGCCATCGAGAACATCAACAACTCGGAGCTGGACGAACTGGTGGTGTGCGACACCATCCCGCTGGGTGACAAAGCCAAAAATTGTGATAGAATCCGCCCCCTCAGCATGGCTGGGCTGCTCGCCGAATCCATTCGCCGCGTGAGCAACGAAGAGTCCATCAGCGCCATGTTCGAGAACGTCTGAACAGACTTATCGCTGTAACCCTCAGACTTAAAGGCAGTTTCCGGGTCGGGAGTCCAACAGGGCTCCCGACTCTTTTAGTCGATCGGAAAACTCCGGTCTTTTTGAAATGCTCATCTGTTCAGAGCCTGGTCGCGGGCCGCTCAGATGACCAACGAGGTAATTACCATGTCTCAGGATTTTGTTATTGAAGCATTTCCTCGTGACGATCAGGGGAAAGGTGCGAGCCGCCGCCTGCGTCGCGAAGAGCGTAAGATTCCGGCCATCATCTACGGTGGCGGCAAAGACGCAACTCCGGTCGCCATCTGGCACAATGAGCTGAAAAAGGCCATCGAAAACGAAGCCTTCTTCTCTCACATCCTGACCGTCGACATTCAGGGCAAAAAAGAGAGCGTGATCCTGAAGGATCTGCAGCGTCATCCGTACAAGCCCATCCTGACTCACGCCGACTTCCTGCGCGTTGACAAGGACCACGAGATTCACGTTAACGTACCGCTGCACTTCATCAACGAAGACACAGCTCCGGCCGTGAAACTCCAGGGTGGCATTGTTTCCCACACCATGACCGAAGTTGAAGTGATCTGTCTGCCGCAGAACCTGCCCGAGTTCATCGAAGTCGACCTGAACGAAGTCGAGATGGATCAGGTAGTTCACCTGAGCGACCTGAAACTGCCGAAAGGCGTTAAAGTTGCCGCTCTGCAGCAGGGCGAAGACCACGACCTGCCAGTTGCCTCTATCCACAAGCCGAAAGGCGCCAAGGCGGACGACGCTGAAGGCGAGGAAGGCGAAGAAGGCGGCGAGGAGTAATAACTCCGGGGGCAACGGCGAATGGCACAGGATATTGTCATGGTGGTTGGACTGGGAAATCCCGGTTCCGACTACGAGAATACCCGCCACAACGCCGGCGCCCTGTTCGTCGAAGCGCTGGCCCGCGAAGCGGGTCAGACGCTCCGTCCCGAAAAGAAGTATCACGGGCTATACGCCCGCATTCAATGGCAGGGCCTGGACCTGCACTTACTGAACCCCAGCACCTTTATGAACCGCAGCGGCACTGCCATCAAGGCCCTGGCGGACTTCTTCAAGATCTCCCCTGAACAGATTCTGGTTGCCCACGACGAGCTTGACCTGCCTCCCGGCACGGCCAAACTCAAGAAAGGCGGCGGCCACGGCGGCCACAACGGGCTGCGCGACACCATCGCCCATCTGGGCACCAACGATTTCCAGCGCCTGCGCCTTGGCATAGGCCACCCCGGCGACAGCCGCAAAGTCACCGGTTTTGTACTGGGCCGACTGGGCAAACAGGAAACCGAACAATTGACCGCCGTGTTTGACGAAGTCATGCGGGTATTACCGGATGCCGCCAGCGGCAAACTGGCTGCCGCCATGAACCGTTTGCACAGCTTCAAACCAACGCCCTGAGCAAGGCACATCCCCTTACTCGCACCCTTACCGATACACCGGTATAATCCGCCCAAATTTTTCAGTTCCAGCAGAGGCATTCCATGGGATTTAACTGCGGCATCGTCGGCCTTCCCAACGTCGGCAAATCCACCCTGTTCAACGCACTGACCAAAGCCGGCATCGGCGCGGAAAACTTCCCGTTCTGCACCATCGAGCCGAACGCCGGCGTGGTGGCCATGCCAGACCCGCGCCTCACCAAACTGGCGGAGATCGTCAAGCCGGAACGAGTGGTGCCCACCACCATGGAGTTCGTCGACATCGCCGGCCTGGTCGCCGGCGCCTCCAAGGGCGAAGGCCTGGGCAACCAGTTCCTGGCCAACATCCGCCAGACCGATGCCATTGCTCACGTGGTGCGCTGCTTTGAAGACGGAAACGTCATCCACGTGGCCAACAAGGTAGATCCCGCTTCCGACATCGAAGTGATCAACACCGAGCTGGCCCTGGCCGATCTCGACACCGTAGAGAAAGCCATCAAACGCGTCCAGCGCGTCGCCAAGAGTGGCGACAAAGAAGCCAAGGCCCAACTGGAAATGTTTGAAAAACTGTTGCCGGTACTGAACGAAGGCAAGCCAGTGCGCAGCATGGACCTGGACAAAGACCAGATGGCACTGATTCGCGAGCTTTGCCTGCTTACCGTCAAACCCACCATGTACATCGCCAACGTGAACGAAGACGGCTTCGAGAACAATCCCCACCTGGACAAGGTGCGTGAGATTGCCGCTTCTGAAAACGCGGTCGTGGTACCCATCTGCAACAAGCTGGAAGCCGAGATCTCTGAACTGGAAGACGAAGAGAAATCCATGTTCCTGGACGAAATGGGCATGGAAGAACCTGGGCTGGACCGTGTGATCCGCGCCGGTTACGGCCTGCTTGGCCTGCAAACGTACTTTACCGCCGGCGTGAAGGAAGTGCGTGCCTGGACCGTCAGAATCGGCGCCACAGCCCCTCAGGCGGCTGCCGTTATCCACACCGACTTCGAACGCGGCTTCATCCGGGCCGAGGTGGTGAGCTACGACGATTTCGTGCAGTACAACGGCGAAGCCGGCGCCAAAGATGCCGGCAAATGGCGCCTGGAGGGCAAGGATTACATCGTCAAAGACGGCGATGTTATTCACTTCCGGTTCAACGTGTAATTTTCGGTATTTTTTGGCCGTAAAGCCTTGACAGGATGAGCCCAAATACCGAAAATACGCGCCTCGTTTGGGGCGTGTCCCGAAGCGAAATGGCAAGGTAGCTCAGTTGGTTAGAGCACAGCACTCATAATGCTGGGGTCGGCGGTTCGACTCCGCCCCTTGCTACCAGAATTCAAAGGGCTACAACTCACGTTGTAGCCCTTTTTTTATGGTTGTCCCCTTTTTGACCCCCGGTTGCCCACAACAACTTTGCCGGCGCTATTGCACCCCGAAACACACTGTCAATCACGGTCAGTGAATGCCGGATGGAGAAGCTATTGAGGATGCTTCCGCTCTGAACATAAAGACCAGTTCAGAATCAGATAGCCGCCATCAGAGACGGTTAGTCGGGGACTGTCAGTATCAGCGGTCAAAAGAACCTGGTGAGCGTCCCCGTTTAAGAGCAACGAGAAAGAAACAAATCCCTTTGGACGACACGCCTGCTTCCAATGCAGAAGTACCAGGCTCCGCAATAGAGCATTCTCAACGACACCGCGATGCGAACTGACTAGAACCCCAAATACCGGTGCAGCAGCAGCTCCTGATACTGATCAATGTGTTTGCTGTTGATTTCAACGATCCGGCCTTTCGCACTGAGGCGATCAAAGCATTCGTCAAACTGACTGGCAAGCTCCTCACTTCGGAAAACCATTTTGTAAGGAGTAGGATTGAAAACCGGATAGAATACAAAATCGTCCAGCTCTTTTGGCCAACTCTCCCCAAAACGACGGTCTGAACGGATCCGCCTGTCCAGAGTAGCCACCACAAGACCGTCGGCAAGAATGACATCAACGCGGCCCATTAACTGCATCCGGGCGTGGATCATCTGGTCAGTCACCTCCAGCAACAGCTCAAACTCATCCACGCGATCAGATAGTCTGAGTATGTCGATGCCATTCTGAAACGTAACCGCCCTTAACCCTGCCAGATCATCAATTGTCGTTATGGGACCAACCACCGACGCGTTATAGAAAGCGCCGTTGTGGTACCAGATATAGGCAGACGTGGAGACCCCCGGTATATCCAAAGATAGCGGGACCGTCATAACGGCATCGGCGGCAGTCAGGTCGCGAAAAGTGCGGATGTGGCGACCGAAGGGCTGATAGACAAATTCGGCTTCCCAGCCGCAGGCCTCCAGCACAGCATTCACCAATTCTACATCTCGGCCAATTTCACCTGGCTCCGACATCCCGGGTATGTCGGGCGCCATGACGATGAGGGGAGCCAATGGAAACGCGTCTGACTTCACTGCACCAGGAATCAACAGCAGGACATAGAAGAGAAAACGGTACAGAGAATCTGATATCAAGGGATAGGCCACCGGTAAACAGTTTATGCCGCTACCGAATACAGTACTTCTTTTTGAACGATTGCTCCACAAAAAAGGATAGAATCCGGGTCAGCCATTACTCGCGGTCATCATAGGATTCGCAATCACGAATAGCTCTACGGAATTCCGGTGCCAATCGCTCCGCACCGAAGCGGTGTGACACATACAACGAAAGATCTACCCACGCCGCGGTTCGTACGTAGAATGGCTTTTCATACCCCGCCATCAAATGGTCGATAAGAACCGCCGGTAAAACCACGACATCAGCGCGGCCAAGCTTCACCATATCAACGGCCTGCTTCCATTCAGCCACCATGACCGCACTGGCGTTGTCTCCCTGAAGAAACTGGTTGCCTATGAACCGACGCACAAAGGCATAACGCAGGCCGGACACCTGGCGCAAAGGCGGATATTGCTCCAAAAACAGATATACGTATTCGGTCTGGAACAGCCTGCCACCAAAATCGGCATATTGGTCGCGGTCTGCCGTCTGCACAAGAGGCAACCCAATCGCCAATTCTCCCTTCTCCAACTGAAAAAGAATTCTCGCCAGCGGCATCTCAATAAACTGGAAGTTCCCTTCCACCCGATCAAAGACGCAGCGGTAAATGTCGGCAAAGCGGCCAACCAGCGAGCCGTTCTCAACGCCAATTTCCCGCGGGATCCCCTCAAAAACACCGACGGGATAGACGGTCTTGTCAGTTACGGCACCCGATAATGAAGGTATAGTGAGAAAGTAGATTAAAACCGGCGCAAGCCAGTGCGGTATCCTGCCCATGTCAGCTGCTCCCTGCCCGTGCAACTCGAACGGTGGTTTCAGGGTAGTACAGAAATGCCCTGTCTGCCGGCAACACGCTGATCGAACTAACCTCTTCAATACCTGTGCAAAGTGACTATGCCAAAACGGAATACCGGAAAATTCGAGCCAATCGCTTCTTTCTTTGACACTCATTACCTTCAGCCGGGGAAGCTTCCTGGAATGGTTACCCTGGTAGCCCGGCATGGCGAGATTCTGTGGTGTCACGCCCAGGGCCTGCGGGATGTGGAGAGAAACTTACCGATGAACCGGGACACCCTGTTCCGCGTGTACTCCATGACCAAACCCGTCACCAGTATTGCCATGATGCAGTTGTACGAGCAGGGCAAGTTCCTGCTTAACGACCCGGTCCACAAATACATTCCAGGCTGGCGCAATCTACGCGTCTACAAGGGAGGCCGTTATCCGGATTTCGAGACCGAACCCGCGGCCTCAGTCATGACCATCCGGGATCTGATGACCCACACCTCCGGGCTGACCTATGGCTTCACCGAGCGAACCGAGGTGGATGCCGCCTACCGCAAGCTGAAACTGGATGGCAGCACCATTCTGACTCTGGACAAGCTGGTCGACCGGCTGGCCGAGTTACCGCTGGAGTTCTCTCCCGGTACCGCGTGGAACTATTCTGTGTCTACCGATGTCCTGGGCTACCTGGTTGAGCTGCTCTCCGGCCAGTCTCTGGACAGCTACTTTCAGGAGCACATCTTTGGCCCCCTGGGCATGACCGATACCGGATTTCATGTGCGACCGGACCAGAGGGAACGCTTTGCCGCCTGCTATCTGTACCAATCCGGTAATACCATGAAACTCCAGGATGATCCGGAGCGGTCGCGCTATCTGAAGGAACCAAAATTCCTGTCGGGTGGCGGCGGGCTGGTCTCCACCATAGATGATTATTTCCGCTTCGCCCAGGCCCTGTGCCAGGGTGGCGAATATCAGGGCCAGCGCATCATCGGCCGCAAAACCCTGGAGTTTATGCGCCTGAACCACCTGCCGGACGGCCAGGATCTCCCTGCCCTGTCTATTGGCGGCTTCACTGAAACACCTTATGCCGGCAGCGGCTTCGGATTAGGGTTCTCGGTCAAAACCGATATCGCCAAATCCGCCACGATTGGTTCGCCGGGGGAATTCGGCTGGGGCGGCCTGGCCAGCACCAGCTTCTTTATCGACCCGGTGGAAGATCTGGTGGTGATTTTCATGACCCAGCTGATGCCGTCTTCGTCCTATCCCATCCGACAAGAGCTCAGAGCTCTGGTATACGGCGCCCTGGACTGACTCCGCCCTCTGCCTTATATCGGTATAACCGCCGGAACTGTGCCGAAGCCCGAATGCCTGTGGCATACTCGGCTCCTTAAACCAATAACGAACAATCCACCAGCAAGGAATGTTGTGATGAAACCAGCTACTCTCGCGTTGCACGCCGGCTTCAAGAGCGACCCGACCACCAAGGCCGCCACCACGCCCATTTACCAGACCACGTCTTACACCTTCGACGACACCCAGCATGGTGCCGACCTGTTTGACCTGAAGGTACAGGGCAACATCTATACCCGCATCATGAACCCCACCAACGCGGTTCTGGAAGAGCGTATGGCAGCGCTGGAAGGTGGTATTGGCGCACTGGCAGTAGCGTCCGGCATGGCGGCCATTACCTATGCCCTGCAAACCATCTGCAAGGTGGGCAACAACATTGTCAGCACCAGCCAGCTGTACGGCGGCACCTACAACCTGTTTGCCCACTCGCTGCCCAACCAGGGCATCGAATGCAAGATGGTGCCCCACGATGATTTCGCGGCGGTAGAGAACGCCATCGACGACCAGACCCGGGCGCTGTTCTGTGAATCTATCGGCAACCCGGCCGGTAATGTGGTGGATATCCAGAAGTGGGCCGAGATTGCCCACAAGCACGGCATTCCGCTGATTGTCGATAACACTGTCGCCACGCCGTTTCTGTGCCGCCCGTTCGAGCATGGCGCGGATATCGTGATTCACTCGCTGACCAAGTACATCGGCGGCCACGGCACCACGGTGGCGGGTGTTGTGGTGGACTCCGGCAAGTTCGACTGGAAGGCCAGCGCCGACAAGTTCCCGATGATGAACCAGCCCGACCCCTCCTACCATGGCGTGGTTTACACCGAAGCCCTGGGCGAAGCCGCTTTTATCGGCCGCTGTCGGGTGGTACCGCTTCGCAACACCGGCTCCGCCCTGTCGCCGTTCAATTCGTTCCTGATCATGCAGGGGCTGGAAACCCTGGCCCTGCGCATGGAACGCCACTGCGACAACGCCCAGAAGGTTGCCCAGTTCCTGCAGGATCATCCCGCCGTGGAATGGGTCAACTACGCCGGCCTGGCGAACAGCCCCTATAAGGCGACCTGCGACAAGATCTGTGGCGGCAAGGCCTCCGGTATTCTCAGCTTCGGTATTAAAGGCGGCCGCGAAGCCGGCGCCAAATTCATCGATGCCCTGGATCTGATCCTGCGACTGGTGAACATTGGCGACGCCAAGTCCCTGGCTTGCCATCCGGCCACCACTACCCACCGCCAGCTCAATGCTGACGAGCTGAAAAGTGCGGGGGTCAGCGAAGACCTTGTACGGCTGTCGATCGGCATTGAAGATGCCGACGATATCATCGCCGATATCACTCAGGCCCTGGAAAAATCCCAGGCTTGATTTCCCTCAACCGGGTACGACCAAAGTCGTGCCCGGTAACCCCGTGATTGCCCCTACCTGCCTTGTAACTGCCCTGCCTGCCGATTACTCTTAAAGGTTCACCACACCCTTATCCGAGAGTTCCTGGCCAATGAGCGAAAGCGCAAAGCCCCGCATTACCAGTGGTTCCAAATTCCGTAACGAACACGGCTTCTCCGCCATCAAGGACGGCGTCAAGCGTTCATCATCAAACACGGAAGGCAAATCTCTGGAGCGCAAGCCGAAATGGCTGAGGGCGCGCATGCCAGGCGGCGAGCGCTACGATGCCGTGCGCCGGAACGTAACCGAGCACCGGCTGAGCACCGTCTGCCAGGAATCACATTGCCCCAACATTGGCGAATGCTGGACCAACGGCACTGCCACCATCATGGTGATGGGCTCTGTGTGCACCCGGGCCTGCAAATTCTGCGCAGTCGACACCGGCAACCCGAAAGGCTGGCTTGACCCGGAAGAGCCTGAAAACACCGCCAAGTCTGTGGAACTGATGGGCCTGCGCTACATCGTGCTGACGTCGGTAGACCGTGACGACTTGCCCGACGGCGGCGCCGCGCACTACGCGGCCTGTGTCTCGGCCATCAAACAGCGTACCCCGGAGGTGGCGGTAGAAGCCCTGACCCCGGACTTTGATGCAGTAATGAGCGACGTGGAAAAAGTGGTGGATTCCGGACTGGACGTTTTCGCCCAGAACGTGGAAACCGTCAAGCGCCTGACCAGTCGTGTGCGAGACCCCCGTGCCGGTTACGAAAAAACCCTGAGCGTACTGGCCCACGCCAAGAAACATCGGCCAGATGTGCTCACCAAAACCAGCCTGATGCTGGGTCTGGGTGAAACCGAAGAGGAAATCCTTGAAACCATGGACGATCTGCGCGCCATTGGTGTGGATATTCTCACCCTGGGCCAGTACCTGCGCCCCACGCCGAACCACCTGCCGGTGGAGCGCTACGTCACCCCGGAAGAATTCAACCGTTACCGCGACATTGGTCTGGAAAAAGGTTTCATGGAAGTGCCGTCCGGCCCCATGGTTCGCTCCAGCTACCGGGCCGACCGGGTATTCGACAAGAACAATCTGGGCCTGAGCGTGCCGGAGGTTCCCGTGCCCGACAAGGCGATGCAGATTCCGGTCAAGGCCGTTGACTGAGAGCTGCCAATGCTGACCCTGTTGCGAAATATCCGGCTGAAGTACAAATTCTGGTTGCTGAATATTCTCGTGTTTGCGGTGCTCTGCCTGCTGGTGCTCTATGCCATGCAGGTGATCGCGGGCCAGACCGAATCCAGCTTCAGCCAGGTATTTGCAGACACCGCGCCGGGCTTTGCACTGATCGTGGCGGTGCTCATGGCGCTGGAGATGGCTGGTTCCCAGCTGCTGATTTCCTTTATCGAACGCCATGTTAACCGGCTCAAGAACACCATGGTTGCGGTGCAGACCAGCGGCGACCTGAGCCGTCGGGCCGACGTCGACTCCCGGGATGAAATTGGCGAAATGGCCGCTGCCTTCAATGCGATGCAGGATCGTACATCTGATGTCGTTCGCAGCATGAAAACGGCCACCGAGCACCTGCACCAGGAGGTCGAATCTCTCACCCAGCGGGCCGCCGCACGCAGGGACAGCCTCACGCGGCAACAGGAAGGCGCCAACCGCTCGGCCGAATCCGTTGAGGCCATGCTGCAAAGCTTTGTCGGCATTGCCGAACAGGCAGGCATTGCCAAAACCCTGTCAACAGAAGCCCGGAAAACTGCGGTAAATGGCAGCCAACGGGTCAGCCAGAGCGCCGACAGTATTCGCAGGCTGGCGAGTGTGGTTCGCCAGTCTGCTGGCAGCGTGCAGTCACTGGCCGAAAACAGCCATGAGATTGGCCAGACCATTACCGAAATCAAGGGCATTGCCGAGCAAACCAACCTGCTGGCCCTCAATGCCGCCATAGAAGCCGCCCGCGCCGGCGAACAGGGCCGGGGCTTTGCGGTGGTTGCCGAAGAAGTCCGTAACCTGGCGCGCCGGGTTCAGGACTCCACCGACCAGATCCAGACCACCCTGGATCGCCTGTTGGCCTCCATGAATACCGCTGTCGAACAGATGACGGGGAGCTCAGAAGACGCCGAGCGATGCGTGGAAGAATCCGAAAAGGGGCGCCAGGCCCTGGAAGCCATTAACGAGGTGGTCGGTCGTATCGACCGGACCAATCAGGAAATCGCGGATATGTCTGCCGAACAGACCGCCGATACCGATCAGGTTCTGACCAATGTTCAGGACATCCGGGAGACTACCCGGAACATGGTCGTCCAGCTCTCGGAAAGCGCGGATATGACGCAACGTCTGGAGCAACTGATCCGTTCACTGGAAGAAGCCTCGGCAAAGGTCACAGTTCGCTGAGGTTTGTGGCACACTCTGCACTCGTTTTTGACTGCAGAGTTGTAACTCATGAATCGCCTTGGCGCCTTCTACGACCGTTTTATCCTGCCCCACCCCTGGATTGTTCTGGCCCTGTTTGCCCTGCTACTGGCACTGACCGCGCTGCGTTTTGATCAGTTCCGGCTGGATGCCTCGGCAGAATCCCTGGTGCTGGAAAACGATCGTTCGCTGGAGCAGTACCGACAGGTAAACCAGACCTTCACCACCTCTGACGATTTCCTGGTGGTCACCTACACCCCCAACGAGCCCCTGTTCACCACCGAAGGCCTGTCGCGGTTAAGGGCTCTTCGCGACGACTTGCAGGCTCTTGAGGCCGTCGGTTCCACCAACAGCATTCTGAATGTACCGCTGCTGCACAGTCCGGACCTTACCCTGGACACCGTCGACAGCGAGATCAAAACGCTGGATGAACACGATGTGGCTCCGGAGACCGGCCGACAGGCGTTGCTGGACAACCCCATGTACCCCAACCTGCTCATCAGCGAGGACGGCAAGACCACGGCCATCCAGGTCAACCTGCCAACCCCGGACCGCTATTTTGACTTACTCAACCAGCGTAACGAACTCCGGGAAAAGGTGAATCGGGGCGAGGCCAGCGTGGCCGAGCGGACGCAACTTGAGCAGACAAGCGACGAATTTATCCGCTACACCGAGCAACTGGGTGAAGAGCGTGATGCCACCATCAATCAGGTTCGCGCCATACTGGAGCAATACCGCGACCACGCCAGCATCCACCTGGGCGGCGTGCCCATGATTGTCGCCGACATGATCCGGTTTATTGAAAACGATCTCTCCACTTTCGGCTTCGGGGTATTGGCTTTCCTGCTGCTCACCCTGGCGATTATTTTCCGGCAATGGCGTTGGGTCGTGGTACCACTGTTGTGTTGCGGTTTTACCGTCTGGCTGATGGTCGGATTTCTGGGCTGGGCCCAATGGCCGGTGACAGTGATTTCGTCCAACTTTATTTCGCTGCTACTGATCATGACCCTGTCGCTCACCATCCACCTGATTGTGCGCTACCGGGAATTCCAGCATGACGAGCCCGAGGCTGCGCCAAACAACATCCTGCGCAACACCCTGATGACCATGATCCGACCGTGCTTCTATATGGCGATCACCACCATTGTTGCCTTCGGCTCCCTCACCTTCAGCGGCATCCGGCCAGTCATCGATTTTGGCTGGATGATGACCCTGGGGCTGACCGTGGCTTTTCTCATTACTTTCTTGATCTTCCCGGCCCTGTTGAGCCTGCTGCCACCCCCGATCGACCAGCGCGTGAGCTCAGACAAGGTGCCCTTCACCGATGCCTTCGCCCGCTTCACCGAGCGGTTCAGCGGGACGGTCCTGGTCAGTTCCGGGGTCATTGCCGTGCTCTGCGTGATTGGCCTGAACCGACTGACGGTAGAGAACAGCTTTATCGATTACTTCAAGTCCTCCACCGAAATCCATCAAGGCATGGTCACCATAGACGACCGACTGGGGGGCACCACGCCGCTGGATGTAGTCATTACCGATCAACCCGCCCCGGAAAACGCCAACGCGGATCCATTCGCCAGTGACTGCGACCCGTTTGTAGAAGACTGCGGTGACGAGGAATACCGGGACACCTGGTACACCTATCAGAAAATGCGCCAACTCGGTGAGGTGCATGATTACCTGCATAGCCTGCCGGAGACCGGCAAAGTCCTGTCCATACAGACCACACTCGAACTGCTGGCCCAGGTTAACGGCGGTGAGCCCCTGGACGCCCTGGAGCTGGCCTTTGTGCCCGCCGCCGTACCGGACGATCTACAGGATATTCTGCTGACCCCTTATATTTCTGAGGAGCAGGACAAGGCGCGATTCAGTATCCGCATACTCGAAACCATGCCAGACCTGCGTCGACAGGAGCTGCTGGATGACATTCGCCACCACCTGAGCACCGAACTCGGTTACGACCGGGATCGCATACTGCTCTCAGGCATGACAGTGATGTACAACAACATGCTTCAGAGCCTGTTCGATTCCCAGATCAAAACCATCGGCGTGGTGTTTGGCGCTATCCTGGTCATGTTTCTGATCCTGTTCCGTTCCGTGAAGCTGGCGCTGGTGGGTATGGCACCCAACCTGATTGCCGCAGGCTCAGTACTGGGGCTGATGGGCTGGCTGGGCATTCCACTGGATATGATGACCATTACCGTGGCGGCCATCACCGTCGGGATTGCGGTAGATGACACCATCCACTACATCCATCGCTTCAAAACCGAGTTCGCCAAAGACGGCGACTACCTGGCCACCATGCATCGCTGTCACCGCAGTATCGGCCAGGCCATGTTCTACACCTCGCTGACCATCATTGCCGGTTTCTCCATACTGGTGCTGTCGAACTTCATTCCCACCATTTATTTTGGCCTGTTCACCGGTTTTGCCATGTTCATGGCCTTGCTGGGTGCGCTCACCTTGCTGCCCAGGCTGATCATTCTGGTTCGACCGTTTAATACCCCATAACAAAAAACCCCGCCGGGGCCAGGCTCCGGCGGGGTTTCTCTCAAATACACCGACTCAGCAAATTACTGCTGGCCCTGAGGCTGCATCATCTGACGCTGTTGTTGCATCTGCTGCTGCATCTGTTTCATGCGGCGATCCAGCTCATCACGCTGCTCCTGGGTGAACACCGCATCCACCTTCGCCTGCATCAGGGCAGAAAGCGCTGCAATTTCACCGGTCACATCACCGAGTTTGGCGGCATTGTCACGAATGGCAGACTCGTCGTAATCCGGCTTGATCTGCTCTTGCAGGTCTTCCTGCAGCGAGCGGGCATCCTGGCGCAGTTCGCCGATCTCGCCCTGCATGTCGTCGATGATGCCGCGAATCTCGGTTTGCTGTTCTTCAGACAGCCCCACCATCTGCGCAAGCTGGGCCACCTGATCCGGCTGACCACCCGGCGACTGCTGTGCGATCGCCGGCGCTGAGATAGTCAGGGCGACAAGTGCGGAACCGATGAATTTTGCGAGCTTCATACTGTTCTCCATCATTGAGGCGGCCTGTCGGGAGCCACCACGGATTGGCTTTAATCATTTGAAGTGACACCCTAAAGCATTCACCTACTTCATTTCACCCCGATATCCCTTCAATTTGTACAGGTTCTCAGTTTGATTCGCTCTGAGGGCGCGGCACTGGCGGGATTTGATGAATGTGAAAATTTAGTCATTCCCCTGCATAATGGCGCCCTCAATCAATCAGCGGAGTAAACACCATGGCCATTAACTGGTTTCCCGGGCATATGCACAAGGCCCGAAAGGAGATCAAGAAAGTCATGCCCCAGATGGACCTCATCATCGAGGTGGTGGACGCCCGGATTCCCTTCAGTAGTGAGAATCCACTGGTACCTTCGCTGCGTGGCGATACCCCGCTGATCAAGGTGCTTAACAAGCGAGACCTGGCCGACCCGGTCATCACCGAGCAGTGGCTGGCCTGGCTGGAGCGGGAACGGGGTGTACGTGCGGTCACGCTCACACACAATCAACGCCAGGAAGCCCTGGGCATCCTCAAGCTGGCGGAAGAGATGACGCCCGGGCATGATCGACAGAAAAGCGCCTTGAGGGTGATGATCCTGGGCATCCCGAACGTCGGCAAATCCACACTGATCAATACCCTGGCTGGCCGGCCCGCCGCCAAGACTGGCAACGAGCCGGCGGTTACCCGGGCACAACAGGCCATCAAACTGCCGGATAACGTTCTGCTCTACGATACCCCTGGCTTCCTCTGGCCCAAGCTGTCGCCGGTGCAATGCGGCTATCGCCTGGCAGTAACCGGCGCAATCCGCAGTGCTGTGCTGGATTTCGAGGATGTTGCGCTGTTCGAGGCGGATTATCTGATTGCCCACTACCCGGAGCTCGTCGTCAACCGCTACGGGCTGGACGAAAGACCCGTGGATGGGCTGGCACTGATGGATGCCATCGCCGTAAAACGCCGTTTCCTGGGCCGCGGCGGGGTACCGGATCTGCACAAGGTTTCCGAAGTGCTGCTGAACGAACTCCGAGCCGGGACGCTCGGCCGGATCTCGCTGGAAACGCCGGATATGGTGGAACAGGAACTGGTTGAAGCCCGAGCCCGGGAACAGGCCGAGGCGGAAGAGAAAGCCAGAAAGGACGAGCAGCGCAAGAAGAAGAAACGCTAGCCGGAGGTGGCGTAAAAGCCAAACCCGTAAAGACTAAAGTTTGGTCATAAGACTAGCCTTTTTTGCTATACTTGATTTAAATCAAGGTGACTGAAACCAGATGTTTCAGCATTGGCACCCATGGGAATCCGCCGCATGCCCTGGTATCCGGATTGCCCAGGGTGTCCGCCCCGAACGCAGGCAAAAGCCTTACCTGTTGGGGCTGAGGACGCACCGCACACGCTTCGGTGCGGTTTTGAATGGATCAACCCGGATGGTTCGTCAACTATGGCCCAGGCAATTCGACTTCACCAAGTATCCCCTCTCAAGGCCTCCTGTCACCAGTGCAGCCTCAGCAACCTGTGTCTACCTCTGGCCATTGAAGAGAACGATCTTGATCGCCTTGAGGACATTGTCCAGCAGGGGAAAATCTATAACCGCGGCGAGCATATTTTCGATCAGAGTACCCCGGTTCGCTCCTGCTTTGCGGTCAAGAGCGGCTCCATCAAAACATCCATTATTACCGAAGGCGGTGAAGAACAGGTAACCGGTTTCTTCATGCCTGGTGAACTGGTGGGGCTGGACAGCATGAGCAGCGAGAACTATGCCTGCACTGCCAAAGCACTGGAACGTACCAGCGTATGTGAATTCCCGGTCGACAGGCTTGAGGAACTCACCGGCAAGCTGCCGGAACTGCAGCACCACATGTATCACCTGATGAGCCAGGAAATCCAGAACAGCCATCAACTGGCCATGCTGCTCAGCAAGAATACCGCCGAAGAGCGCATTGCGGCGCTTTTGCTGTCGCTGTCCAGCCGCTTCCGGCGTCGTCGTATGTCGGCTACCAATTTCAGCCTGCCCATGGCCAGGAACGACATTGCCAACTTCCTGGGCCTGGCAGTTGAAACCGTGAGCCGGGTTTTCACCCGCTTCCAGAATCAGGGCATCATCCGCGCTCGCGGGCGGGAAGTGGAACTGCTGGATGTGGAAGCGCTGCAAATGGTAACGCGGGATTTCGCCCGTCAGGGCCAGTAAGCACTAACCAGTCACACACTCTGAGCGGGTTCAGGAATTTGCCGGAACCCGCTCAGCGCTGTTCGATTCCTTCAACATCGCCACCTCTTCAGACAACCAGGTGCGCCACGGCATCTGTTTTATGCCGAAGGTATTGCGGATCTTGGTACAGACCATAGTGGTGTTTACCGGTTCGATGTGGCCCCAGTCGGGCACCTCGTCCACCACCTTGATTCCTTCAGGAATGCCAGGCATGCCGGCGATCGCCAACCCCAGTTCATACAGATTGATCTCTTCTGCCCCGGCGTACTGGTAGGTACCCCAGACTTCAGCACCACAATCGATCTGGAGCGCCACCGCCACGATCACCCTCGCCAGATCTTTCACCGCCACCGGCTGCCCCTGACACCGGCCGGGCAAAGACAGGCCACCTTGCGCCGTACTTCGCTGAACCTTGCCGATAAATCGGGCCAGGCTCCAGCCGGTACGCAGAATAATATGCCGCGGGAGCTGCGTTCTCAGGGCCTGCTCACATTCCCATTGCCAGCGACCCAGCTCGTTAACAGGCTGCCCTGGATTCGACGCTATGTAGGCACCCTGTTTACGGCCATCAAACACATAACATGAAGAAAGCTGCAGTAAAGCCATTTTGCGCTCACGGGCATGCTCGGCCAGCGCCAACGGCAATGAAAACGCCGCTTCGTGAGTCGCCTCCCGGTTTTTCTCCGCCTTTTCCGGATCCGCGAGCCACAACGCATTGATAATCAGCGCGGTGTCTTCAGGAATCCAGTTATCCAGGGCATGCAGGTCGACATTGGCAGGATCACTGACCAGCAAAGGACTGATCCGCAGATGCGTTTCCCGCAGGCGCTCCAACAGCACCTTGCCAAGCGGGCCATAGTCGTGAACAACAAGTACATGCACGTGGAAACAACGCCTCCGGAATATCACTGATGTGACGGATGTCAGGAAACACTCGGGCCAATGGCTCGGAACACTACTTTACTGCAGTATCATGCAGCCTGAAACGTCAGCCTTACGGGGAGCCGGTGAACGCTCCCGGATCGACAAGCATACAACAACGGGAATCCCAATGCTGAAACAACAGAGCCATATAGTGGCCCCTATCCCCGATGAACTAAGAACCCGGGCTCTTTATACCGTCAGTGAGCTCAAAGGCCGCGGCAAAGCCGACAAGCAGGCCATCGACCAGCTGTATGAGCTCATCGTTGAACTGACCGAATCCGGGCTGGATTTCTTTTTCCTTGAGCCACTACGCCGCCTGAATGCCGGCAGCATGATGATGGGAATGGCCAAAATGGGCATCAGTAGCATGCTCAAGGGCAGCAAAATGGTGATTCACAAAGTCCTCAAGAAACTGGACGACCGCAGCCTGGCGGCGATTCTCGATTTCATCGAAGAAATCATTCATGAACCCGAGGCACCCGCGACGTAACGCCGGTGAGCAACTCATAGCCAATGGTACCGGCGTAACCGGCCACCTCGTCGACACTCACGGTTTTGCCCCAGAGCTCCACCAGGTCGCCCTCGCGGGCTTCAGGGACAGCACTCAGGTCTACCGCCAGCATGTCCATGGAGACCCGCCCCAACAAACGGATTCGCTGGCCGCGCACAGCGGCTGGCGTTCCGGTACCCGCGTGACGCGGGTAGCCATCGGCATAACCAATGGCCACCATGCCCATCCGGGTATCCTGACTGGCCGTCCAGGAAGCGCCATACCCTACCGACTCCCCGGCACGAACCACGCGTGTGGTAATCAGAGGCGCCTGCAAGGTCATCGCAGGGCAAAGCCCCAGCTCCGCACCGGTTTTGCCCTCCATGGGTGACGCCCCGTAGAGCATGATCCCCGGGCGGCTCCACTCGTACAGCGGCTGATTCGGGCGAAAGTGAGCCGCAGAATTGCCAACGCTACGCATCAAATCCGGCCAGGGGGCTACTGCCCGCTCAAAAATCCGGGTCTGGAGCCCGGTCATTTCGCTGTCCGAATCATCGGCACAGGCAAAATGAGTGACAAAACCAATCGCAAGATGCTTCAGGCCCGCTTCCTCAAGCCCGGCCATCACCTCCGGCAGCTCTTCGGGCCGGAAGCCCAGACGGTTCATGCCAGTATTGACCTTGATCCAGAATCTGGGAGAACGCCCCACACCGAGCCACGATAACTGTTGCTGACAGTGGAGCACCGGTTCAAAACCCGACCGCTCACATTCGGCCAGATCATCCTTTTGATGGGTGCCCTGCAGCAGCACCACGCTGTGTCGATGGCCGGCACCGCGAATGGCTATGGCTTCCTCGATACAGGCCACCGCAAACCGGCTGGTCTCCGGGGCCAGAGCATCAGCAACCGAGCGAATGCCATGGCCATAGCCATCGGCTTTGACCACCGCCATGGCATAGGCGGTTCCGGCCAGTTCCCGGGCCCGGCGGAAATTGTGTTTCAGGGCGTCAAGATCAATGCGGGCAACGGTGGGGCGTGGCATTAATAATCCCCACCGTAATCGCTGTAATCGCCGTGCGCCAGGTCTTCGAATTTGGTGTATTTACCGATGAACGCGAGACGGATGGTACCGATCGGGCCATTCCGCTGCTTACCAATAATGATCTCGGCAATGCCCTTATCCGGCGTATCCTCGTTGTAGACCTCATCCCGGTATACGAACATGATCACATCGGCATCCTGCTCGATCGCACCGGATTCCCGCAGGTCCGAGTTGACCGGGCGTTTGTTGGGGCGCTGCTCCAGACTCCGGTTCAACTGGGACAGCGCCACAACCGGGCAGCCCAGTTCTTTGGCAATACCCTTGAGTGAGCGTGAGATTTCAGAAATCTCCGCAGTCCGGCCTTCAGTGTTACCCGGCACCCGCATCAACTGCAGGTAGTCGACCATGATCAGGCCAATCTTGCCGCCGTTCTCCCGCGCCACCCGACGGGCCCTGGAGCGCATTTCTGTCGGGCTCAGCCCCGGAGTGTCATCGATATAAAGCGGCTTATCCTTCAACAGACTGACGGCAGAGGTAAGCCGGGGCCAGTCATCCTCTTCCAGCTTGCCGCCCCTCACTTTGGTCTGATCAATGCGACCAAGCGACGACAGCATACGCATGGCCAGCGCATCTGCGGGCATCTCCATACTGAACACCAGTATCGGGGTGCCGGTGCTGATCAGGGCGTTCTCAACAATGTTCATGGCAAAGGTGGTCTTACCCATAGAGGGCCGCCCCGCCACAATGATCAAGTCGGCCGGCTGCATACCGGAGGTCTGGTCGTCCAGGTCCCGGAAACCAGTAGTCAAACCGGTCGTCTGCTCGCCGGATTCAAACAACTCTTCAATCCGGCTGAGTGTGGTCGCCAGGATGGGGTTGATGGCCTTGGGACCGGAACCTTCTTTAGTACGTGCCTCGGCGATCTGGAACACACTGCGTTCTGCTTCGTCCAGAATATCGTTACTTTTTCGCCCCTGCGGGTTGAAGGCCGAATCGGAGATCTTGCCGGACACCTCCACCAGCTGCCGCAGAATGGAGCGTTCGCGAACAATGTCAGCGTAGGCTCTGATATTGGCGGCGCCGGGTGTTTTCTCGGCGAGTTCCGCCAGATAAGACAGACCACCAGCATCCTCAATATCGCCGGCCCGTTCCAGAAACTCGGCCAGGGTAACCACATCCAGCGGCTCGCTCTCGCTGGCCAGGCGCTCCACGGCGCCGAAAATCAGGCGATGGTCCTGCCGGTAAAAATCAGCCGCTGAAATAATCTCGGCGATCTCGTCAAACCGACGGTTGTCCAGCATCAGGCCGCCGAGCACCGCCTGTTCAGCCTCGACCGAATGCGGCGGGACCTTGATGCGACTGGTTTCCGGATCAATAGAAGCAGGTTTCAGAGTGGGATTGGCCATAGACACCGACATCAGGGAAATGAACAAACGAGATGACAAGAATACCAGAAAGCAACGGGCCCGAAACCGTCTCCGGCTCGGGCCCGTTTTTCAGCACGGAAACCTGTGGCTTCAGTGCTGGTTGAATCGACCTGTCACTGGGCTACCGATTACTCGGCAACAACCGCCAGCTTGATGGTCACTTCAACGTCTGTGTGCAGCTGCAGCTCGATGTCGTACTCGCCAGTCACCCGGATCGGGCCTTCCGGCAGACGAACTTCGCTCTTCTCGACTTCAGTACCACCGGTAGACACTGCGTCGGCAATGTCACGAACACCGATAGAACCGAACAGCTTACCTTCTTCACCAGCCTTGGAGGTGATGGTGAAGGAAGCGCCTTCCAGAGCTTCGGCACGGGCCTGGGCAGCAGCCAGCTTCTCAGCAGCAGCTTTTTCCAGCTCAGCGCGACGCTCTTCAAACGCCTTTACGTTTGCTTCCGTAGCAGGAACGGCCTTGCCGTACGGCAGCAGGAAATTACGACCGTAACCGGCCTTAACCTTTACCTTGTCACCCAGGGAGCCAAGGTTTGCGACTTTCTCGAGCAGAATAACTTCCATCTCGTTAACCTCTTCGTGCTTTATTCAGCCGGACCGGCGGGTATACGCCCCCGGATATCCAGCCAGCTATCCACAAAAGCCAGAACCACTAACAGCATCAACAGATTGGGACCCAGCAGAACCAGAGCAACGTAAAACATTGCCAGCCAGTTTCCGCTCCACTGCTTTCGAGCAAACACACCGTGCACCAGAGCCAACCCGGCCAGAACCAGCGGGGTGCCCGCAGCCCAGGCCAGCAGAATGGCATTCAGCCCAAGAATCGGGCCGACCACCATGGTGATGGCGCACACTACGGCTACCGCCGGCGATAACCTGAGGCCATGGAATTCCTTGCGGAATCCACCGGGGTTATACAACCCCGCCTGCCACGACCTTGCCAGCATCGTCATACCGATGGCGGTGGCAAAGTAGGTACCGGCCATGCTGGCGTTCATGGTGTCCCGGATAACCTGTTCCAGTTCACCACCCAGCGCACGGGCCATTTCAGTGTTGTACTGCTCGTAAACCTCGACACCAGCCTGAACCAGATCGTTCAGCAGCGCCGGATACATCATAGGCAACATCAGCCCGGTCAGTATCGCCAGAAAGGCACCGGACAACAGCGCTCTTTCCCAGGACAACGTCGTCCGGATAATGGATGCCATCAGCATCACCTGCAGCAGCACCGCCAGCGCCGTGGGATCCTGGCCGTAAACGGCCCACCCGATCGCCGGAATCAAAGCCCAGAGGCCAATATTGAGCCCCTGGCGAATGCCCAGTCGAAGAACGACCAGGCCAGTTACCGCTGCGCCAATCCAGAACAGTAAGGGTACTGCGGTGGTAACCGCTGCAACCCCGCCAGCCTGCAGGGGACCGCGCATTACATACTGTGCCAGTGCACGCATGGTCCCGGGTCCTGTCCGTTAAAACTTAGTGGTCGTGACCGTCCGTATACGGCAGCAGTGCCAGGTAGCGGGCACGCTTGATAGCGGTAGCCAGCTGACGCTGATAACGTGCTTTGGTGCCGGTGATGCGGCTGGGCACGATTTTGCCGGTTTCAGTGATGTAGCCTTTCAGGGTGTCCAGATCCTTGTAATCGATCTCTTTAACACCTTCTGCCGTGAAGCGGCAGAACTTACGACGTCTGAAAAAACGAGCCATAACGTAACTCCTAACTCCGGTTAATTACTCTTCTTCGTCCTGGGATGCGCTCTGACGCTCTTCAGAGTCAGCTGAACGACGTGGACGATCGTCTCCGCCGGAACGACGGTCCTCACGGGACTCAGCGGCTTTCATCGGAGACAGGTCGGTAACGGCCTCGTCGCGACGCAGAATCAGGTCACGGATGATGGCGTCGTTAAACCGGAAGTTGTGAGTCAGCTCGTCCATCGCGGCCTGTGAACATTCGATGTTCATCAGCACGTAGTGAGCCTTGTGGATCTTGTTGATCGGGTAAGCCAGGTGACGACGGCCCCAATCTTCCAGGCGATGTACCTTGCCGCCATCTTCAGTGATGACGCTGGTATAACGCTCGATCATCGCGGGCACCTGCTCGCTCTGATCCGGATGTACCATGAAAACGATTTCGTAGTGACGCATGAGTTCTCCCTACGGTTTAAACAGCTTCCTTCTCCCGGTGGCCATACCAGTGGTTGTGGCCGGAGCGTGAAAGCAAGGAGGTGACAGCAAGTGCTGCCGGTTTCTTTTTTGCTTTATCAATAAGGCTTTACAAGAAAGGCTTGATCAAAAGCGAAGCTAACCATTGCCATACAACAGACAATAAAAAGCCACCCCTTGAAAAAGGGGTGACGTATTCTAGGCCCGCAGGCCTGTTTGTGCAAGGTTTAACCGAGGCGCTGGCGCAGTGCCTCGTACAGACAGACACCGGTCGCCACAGACACATTCAGACTGTCGACGTGGCCGAGCATCGGGATGTTGATCAACTGGTCACAATGTTCACGGGTCAGCCGGCGCATACCTTTACCTTCGGCGCCCATCACCAGAGCAACCGGCCCCTTGAAATCAGCCTGATACAAGGTGGCATCCGCCTCACCGGCCGTACCAATCAACCACACGCCCTGGTCCTTCAACTCCCGAAGGAAACGGGCGAGATTGGTCACCCGGACAAACGGTACCGTTTCTGCCGCCCCACAGGCGACCTTTCGGGCAACCGGTGTCAACGAGGCAGATTTATCCTTGGGCACAATCACGGCCTGCACTCCCGCCGCATCGGCGGTACGCATGCACGCACCCAGATTATGGGGATCCGTCACGCCATCCAGCACCAGAAGGAATGGCGACTTGTCGCTGGCGGCCAACTGGGCAAGAAGATCATCCTCGGTCCACTCCCGGCTTTCCGCAACGGCAGCAACAACACCCTGGTGGACACCCGACACCCGCTCATCCAACTCTTTCCGGTGCACCACTTTCCAGGGCACCCCCAGACCGTCAAGGGCATCGGTAACCGACTTCACCCGCTTGTCCTGACGACCGGTCTGAATCCAGACCCTTTGCAACCGCTCCGGCTCTCTTTTCAGCACGGCATCTACGGCATGCCAGCCGAATACATATTCCTGAGACACTGACAATCAATTCCTGCGTAACGTGTTATTTGCGACTCTTGCGCTTACGGCCCGAGCCTGACGGTTTACCTTTGGCCGATTTGGACCGGGCCTCCCGGGCAGCCTCTGCTGCCAGCTTTTCCTTGGCGCTGGCCGGCTTACCGGTTTTTCGCCCTTTACCGGAGCGATCACCCTTGCCCTTGCCCCGCGGCTCGCGCTTGGACACTTCCAGCGCATCGCGGTCTGCCTTCCGGCGCCTGGGGGTACTTACCAGCTCAAGATCGATTTTGCGGTCTTCCAGATCGACACGCACCACGCGGACACGCACTTCGTCACCCAGACGGAAGCTGACCGCCGTGCGCTCACCAATCAGACGATGCTTGACGGCATCGTGATGGAAGTAGTCACCACTGAGCGTGGAGACGTGTACCAGACCTTCGATGTAGATATCGGACAACTCAACAAAGAAGCCAAACGGCACCACCGCGCCGATAATGCCATCGTACTCCTCGCCCACGTGATCGCGCAGGAACTCGCACTTGAGCCAGGCCATGACATCCCGTGTGGCATCGTCGGCCCGGCGTTCGGTCATGGAGCAATGCTCACCCAACTGCTCCATACGGGCATAATCGTAGGGATACTCAGCCAATTCGGGATCGTGCACCTTCGGGGACACCAGATCTTTGGTTGCCTCGGGATTATGGATCCGGGACTTGATGGCCCGATGCACAATCAGGTCCGGGTAACGTCGAATTGGCGACGTGAAGTGGGTATAACTGGCGAAGCCAAGACCAAAATGCCCGGCTTCCTCAGGACTGTACACCGCCTGGCTCAGAGAGCGCAGCATCACCATCTGGATGACATTGGCATCCGGGCGGTCGGCCACCTGACCCAGCAAGGCCTGGTAATCTGCCGATGACGGCTTGTCGCCGCCGCCCAGCTGCAATCCCAGCTCACCCAGGAACAGGCGCAGATTGCTCAGACGCTCTTCCGAAGGCCCGTCGTGCACCCGGTAAAGCGCCGGAATCTTGTGCTTCTTGAGGAAGCGGGCCGTCGCCACATTGGCGCACAGCATGCACTCTTCGACAATCTTGTGGGCATCGTTCCGGTGCACCGGAACAATTTCCTCAATCTTGCGCTGGGCATCGAAAACAATCTTGGTTTCCGTGGTCTCGAAATCAATGGCCCCACGCTCGGTGCGAGCCTTTCGCAACAACTTGTAGAGGTCATACAGGTTGTGCAGATGCGGCAGCAGATCCGCATAGTGGGCGCTGAGTTTGTAGCCCTGCTCCGTATCCGGATGCTCCAGCATGGCACTGACCTTGTTGTAGGTCAGCCGGGCATGGCTGCGCATTACGGCCTGATAGAAGGTGTAGCCGCTGATGTTACCGGCGGCACTGATGGTCATGTCGGCCACCATGCACAGACGGTCGACATCCGGGTTCAGGGAACACAGGCCATTGGAGAGCTTCTCCGGCAGCATGGGCACCACGTGGTCCGGAAAATACACCGAGTTACCGCGCTGAATGGCCTCTTCATCCAGTGGCGACCCCGGGCGGACATAATGGGAGACATCAGCGATGGCCACCACCAACCGATAGCCACCACGGGGACGAGGCTCGCAGTAAATGGCATCATCGAAGTCACGAGCGCTCTCGTCGTCGATGGTCACCAGGCGCATGTTGCGGATATCCACCCGGTTTGCCTTGTCTTTCTCTGCCACTTCCGCGGGAATCGAGGCGGCCTGTTCACCGACCGCGGGCGGCCAGCTATGCGGGATTTCGTAGGAACGAATGGCCACATCGATTTCCATTCCCGGCGCCATGTGCTCGCCCAGAATCTCGATAACCTGGCCGGTGGGCTGGGTTCGAATCGTCGGCTGACGAATGATTTCCACCACAACATACTGGCCGTGAACCGCCTTACCCGCCTGCTCATCCGGAACCAGTATCTCGTGATTGATTCTGGCGTTCTCTGGCACTACGAAGGCGATGCCGCTTTCTTTAAAAAAGCGACCGACGATCTGGGAGGTGCGATGCTCCAGCACTTCTACAATCTTGCCTTCCCGGCGCCCGCGATCATCCACCTGATCCACCCGGGCGGCTACCCGGTCACCGTGGAATACCTGGCGCATCTGCCGGGCAGTCAGAAACAGGTCGGAGCCACCGTCATCGGGGATCAGAAACCCGAAACCATCACGATGTCCAACCACACGCCCGGTGACCAGATCCGCTTCCTCGATCGGCAGGAACGCATCACGGCGGTTACAGATCAACTGTCCATCACGGCACATCGCAATCAGACGACGGCGCAACGCTTCAATTCCTTCCGCAGACGTCTGCCCGAGCTCCTGACACAGGGTCTCGTGCGTGGCCGGCGCGCCCCGCTCTTTCAGATGTTGGAGAATGTACTCCCGACTCTGGATGGGGTTGTCATATTTCTGGGCCTCACGCTGGGCATGAGGGTCACTTTGTTTGTTCTTCCTGGAAACCATTCGGATCCTTTCTGTCTCACCGCAAACCGTGCGGCATCATTCATGTTTGATGCAGTATAACGTTGGGATGGGAATGCTGCCTAACAAGGGCGCCAATATAGGCACAAATACCCTGAAATCGTCAGACTCTGCCGCCGAAACTTTTTTGAAAAAAATGTTTGACAGCACCTGAACGAATCATTAAAGTACGCGCCATTGGTTGAGGGGCAACTCCTCACCACTGGCAGAAACGCTAGGTTTTCAATAAACTATACGCGAATCTGCAAATCACCTGCCGAGGTGGTGAAATTGGTAGACACGCTAGCTTCAGGTGCTAGTGGGGGCAACCCCGTGGAGGTTCAAGTCCTCTCCTCGGCACCATTTTCTTCCCCAGAAAATGGCCTAAGAAATTAAAAATCCCGAAAAAATCAGCAGCATCTGACGTCGAACTCGCCGTATTTACGCCGAGCATTTTGTGCTGTCTGGAAGGACGACAGACAGAACATCCATCGCCCTTTCCGCAAACCGCCTTACTCCGACAGCCTGTCCAACAGATAGTCCGAGAGGCTCTGGTACTCGTACTCCACTGTGGAATACGCCCGGCCCGGCCGGTCGAGAGGACCGTCACCGCAATCGGATGTGGCGACGAAATCGACCAGATACGCCGTCTTGAGCAGGTTCGGACGCTGCATATCCAGCTCTTCGCTGTTCAGTGCGTCGTAAAACAGCTGCCACTGGAACGCCCCGTTCGCAGAATCCACTTCTGGCCTATTTGCGGTCGCCCGATCCAGGAACGGGAACCGGAGCAAGCGGGCAAAAGAGACGCCATTGCGATCATCAATATCGTATTCATAGGCGCCGGCCCCGAAAAGATCGGAAGCGGCAACGTCACTGGTAAATGAGAAGGGAAACAGCCGGGTCGCATACTGGCCGTTGCGCTCGGTATCGTTAGGCGCAACACCCTGGGGCGCGCAGGAGGCTCCACCACCTGCAAACTGAACGGCTGCTTCCAGGCCACCGCCCGCGGTCAGCCGATACCCACTGACCAGATCCCGTGGCGACTGCTCGCCATCCAGAATGTCCGCTGGCGAATTGGCTACCTCTAACGTCAGCACGCGATCATCAGCCCTACCGGGCACGGACTCCACCAGAGTCCCGGCCTGCCCATCCCAAACCCAGCTGATGTCACCGATACCATCCAGCTCGGTTCCCCCTGGCGTTACCCCGAGCGTCTGCTCATGGCACGTAGTGACGGTATCAAGACTGGCCGTGCCATTCTCCCAGGCAAACTCCAGACGCTCGTGCACGCCCTCCTCGTCGTACCAGACGGCACTTTGGGGCGAAAGGGAGGAAGATGGCAGCCACTGGGTCTTCAAATTGGTCATATAGCCATCGGCCTGAAACAAACGGGCCATCTCTGGCAATGAAATACCCAGGCAGCCCCGACTGGATACAGCCAGCAGCCTGCCACCTTCACTGTATTCAAAAGACAGCTCAGCCGAGGCACCGAGGTCAGAGGTATTGGTAGGCAGTACGTCTGATCGGGTTGGCCGTGCCGAAATCCGCTGACTCACCAGAAGCCTGGGATTGCTTACTTCCACATCAACATCCGGCAGTACCAGCGTATCGGTATCCACATTGCCGTAGTTGCCACCGGACGCAGCGGCATCGACAATGGCAATAACCTCATCAACGTTCTGCACCACCGAATAACCAAGCAGGTACACCCCGTCACGCGGTAACAGGCTGGCTTCGCTGCCGTCACTGCCATTCCCTGCCAGGTAATCGTTGTAGCCATCAGGAATCTGGCTGGCCATGAACCGCGCCAACGCCCGGGCATAGGCGTGAGCCCGGTCATCATTGGCAAGAATATAGTCCTTCCACAGGTTGATACCGTCCAGATCAGCGAACCGGTTATCCGGAATCGGATTTTCAGCATTCCACTGGCCGGCCAGGCTCCGGAAACGGGCCAGCGTAGTCAGGGGGGTAATATTGGTTACGCCGGGGCTGGCTGACATCAAAAACGCCCGGCTGACCGCCTCATCGCCGTAGCTTCGCTCCTCCAGGGTCTGCCCGGGAATGGCGAGGGCATAAAGCGGATAATCCCTGGGGTCCAGGTTTGCGCCGATCGATGGCGGAACATCCAGTGCGGAAACGTCCATGGAAAACCGCCCGCCGGGACCGCTCATCACGGTTGGCTCGCCATTCTCCAGAACGTGGGTATTACCGCTGTCCAGCTCAATCTCCACCGGCCCTGCGGTGTACTGGCCATTGTCGTCAAGATCCAGCCAGACCCGGGCATTGTTGAGGTATCCGTCGATCACACGCCCCTGGTAGGGCGCCCGCTCGCTGTAGGTAACACCATCGAACTCCCGGCCATCAACCGGCAGGTCATCGGATTCATCGCCACAGCCGGCGATCGCAAGTGACAGCAGAGGAACGGTAACACTGATCAGACGTTTCATCGCGGCAACCATTTATCCTTGTTAGAGGTTGTGCCGCTACTTTAGGAGATGTGCCGCCGGGAGACCTTGACAGGCTTGGCAAATTGTAAAGTTTGGTAACGAGCAGGCCCCGGAATGTGCCGGGGCCTGCAAATCGGGGCAATTCGTCAGAACGACCGCGCCACGATTTCCTTCATGATTTCGTTGGTACCGGCGTAGATCCGCTGCACGCGCGAATCGGCCCACGCCCGGGCAATCGGGTACTCCCACATGTAGCCATAGCCACCGTGCAGCTGAACGCATTCGTCCATCACCTTGCATTGAAGGTCGGTGGTGTGCTGCTTGAGCATGGCCGCCGTCGGGATATCCAGCTTCTTGTCGAGGTGCAGCTCCAGGCAGCGGTCCGTAAAGACACGGGCTGCCGTGATTTCGGCTTTCAGCTCGGCCAGCTTGAAACGGGTGTTCTGGAACGCGATGACCGGTTTACCGAAGGCTTTGCGTTCTTTCACGTAATCCAGGGTCCACTGCCAGGCGGCCTCGGCGGCAGCGACTGCGGTCAGGGCCACCTGAAGCCGCTCTGCCGGCAACTCCTGCATCAACTGGAAGAAGCCCTGTCCTTCCATGCTACCCAACAGATTATCTGCCGGAACTTTTACGTCCTGGAAGAACAACTCAGAGGTATCCTGGGCCTTCATGCCCACCTTGTTCAGATTCTGGCCCTTTTCAAAGCCCTCCCAGGCGGTTTCGACCAGCAACAAGCTGGTGCCCTTGGCACCTTCTTTGGGGTCAGTCTTGGCAACAACAATCACCAGATCCGCTAGCTGACCGTTGGTGATAAAGGTTTTTGAGCCATTCAGAATGTAATGGTCACCCTGGCGAATGGCCGTGGTTTTCACGCCCTGAAGATCGGAACCTGCCCCAGGCTCGGTCATGGCGATGGCAGTGATCATTTCACCTGATGCCATTTTGGGAAGATACTTCTGCTTCTGCTCTTCCGAGCCGTAGTTCAGGATATAGGGCGCCACGATATCGGAGTGCAGCCCCCAGCCAATGCCGGACAATCCGGCCCGGGAGATTTCTTCCATGATCACCGCCGAGTAACGGAAATCGGCCCCCACACCGCCGTACTCTTCCGGCAGCATGGGGCATAGGAACCCCAGCTCGCCCGCTTTTTTCCAGAGCTCCCGGCTGACCTGGCCATCTTTTTCCCATTGGTCATGATACGGAGCCGCTTCCTGCTCCAGAAACTTGCGAACGGAGTCCCGGAAGCCTTCAAGATCGGCGTCGAAAAGAGTACGTGGAATCATTGCTGAACCTCGGTAAACGGGTTGGTTTATCGTTGTGTTCAGCAAGTCTGTGGCGGGGCGGGGTTTCGCTCAATGGTGAAAACCATCAATCGCTTTGGCCAAAACCATCGCCCCGGAACGGATCAGTTGGCTTTCTTTTCGCCCCAGCGGGGTACCAGGGTTTGCGGAAGATCCAGATGGTCGAGAATCCGGGCCACCATAAAATCGACCAGATCATCTACCGACTGCGGGTTGTGATAGAACCCGGGGCTCGCCGGCATCATCACCGCGCCCATGCGGGTGAGCTTGAGCATGTTTTCCAGGTGCACTTCGGAATACGGCGTCTCCCGTAACACCAGAATCAGCTTGCGGCGCTCCTTCAGGGCCACATCGCCGGCGCGCTCGATCAGGTTATTGCTGGCCCCGGTCGCCAGAGCCGAGAGCGTGCCAGTGCTGCAGGGGCATATCACCAGCGGCGCCTTCTCGCCGGAACCGGAAGCCGGTGGAGAAAACCACTCCTCCCGGCCAAAGACCTGTACCTGACCGGGCTGCGCACCGGCGAAGTCCGACAAGGCCTCTGCCATGGCAGGCGTGGAACCCGGCAGCCGAAAATCGGTTTCAGTCGCGATCACCACCTGGGCCGCCTTACTGATCATCATGTTCACACGGCAACCGTTGGCTACCAGGCACTGCAACAGACGAAGCCCGTACTGGGCTCCGGACGCGCCGGTAAACGCCAGATTAACAACCGGTGATTGTTCAGCCACGACGCTTCTCCAGTTCCGCCACCAGTTTCCGATGAATGCCGCCAAAACCGCCATTACTCATGATCACGATATGACAGGTCTCTGGCAGTCCCTCCAGCGCCTTCTCAATCAGTTCCTCCACCGACGCCTCCACCCTGTGATGATCCAGCTCACCATGTTCCGCCTGCCAGCTCCCCACCAGTTCCGGCAACCAGTCCATATCACTGAGATTACCCCAAAGCACCCGATCCGCCAGTGCGGCACTCGGGATCAGCGTCTGCTTGTGCACACCCTGCTTCATGGTATTGGAGCGGGGTTCGATAATGGCCAGGATGGGCTCATCTCCCACCCGATTGCGCAATCCCTCCAGGGTAGACGCAATCGCGGTTGGATGATGGGCAAAGTCGTCGTATACGCGCACACCGCCGATTTCGCCCACCAGCTCCATTCTGCGCTTCACTCCAGAGAACCGGCACAACGCCGCCACCGCATGGTCAGGCGTAACGCCCACATGACGGGCAGCGGCAATCGCCGACAGGGCATTACGCACATTGTGCAAACCGGTCAGCCCCCATTTCAGGGTCGCAACCGGCTGCTCATGGTGGATAACCATGAAGCGGCTGCCATCCTCAGCCAGAAGCTCAGCCCGCCAGTCCGCCGTGCGGCTGATCTCGCTGCCGATAGCCGTATCCTGCACCGGGCTCCAGCACCCCATCTCCAGGGCATTATCCAGGTGGCTGTCCAGGGCAGGTCGAATGATCAGGCCCTGAGACGGTACGGTACGCACAAGGTGGTGGAACTGACGCTCGATGGCTTCCACGTTTTCGAAAATGTCGGCGTGGTCGAATTCCAGATTGTTCAGAATCAGGGTATTCGGGCGGTAGTGGATGAACTTGGAGCGCTTGTCAAAGAACGCGCTGTCGTACTCATCCGCCTCGATCACAAAGAAATCACTGCTGCCCAGCCGGGCAGACACCGGAAAGTCCTGGGGCACACCGCCTATCAGGTAACCGGCATCAAAGCCGGCCTGGTCGAGAATCCACAGCAACATGGCCGTTGTGGTGGTTTTGCCATGGGTACCGGCTACGGCCATCACCCAACGGTGGCGCAGGACCTCCCGGGCAAGCCATTCAGGGCCAGACATATAATCAATGCGCCGGTTGAGCACTGCTTCCACTTCCGGGTTACCCCGGGACATGGCATTTCCGATCAGCACCAGATCCGGTTTCGGCTCCAGGTTCTCGGGCCGGTAACCTTCTGTCAACGCAATGCCCTGGGCCTCCAGCTGAGTACTCATGGGAGGGTAAACGCCCTGGTCCGAACCGGTCACCTTATGCCCCAGCTCCCGGGCGATCACCGCCAGACTGCCCATGAACGTGCCGCAAATGCCCAGAATATGTATATGCATTAAGGTTGTGCCTCCGGTTTGAAACCTGCCAAGCCTCTACCATACTTTCTGCGCGGTCAAGAGCCGGCATATGCTCATGAAAAACCGCGGTGTTTGGCGTATCATCTGCGCCATCGTTGAACCAGCAGGAGGCTTCAGCCCGAGATGGCTATCAAGAACGCATTTTATGCCCAGTCTGGCGGGGTCACCGCCGTTATCAATGCCAGTGCTTGCGGTGTTATCCAGACCGCACGCAAACATCCGGACCAGATCGGCAAGGTCTATGCCGGCCGTAATGGCATCATCGGCGCGTTGAAAGAAGAGCTGATTGACACCAGCCTGGAATCTGACGACGCCATCCAGGCCCTGATCCACACGCCGGGCGGGGCTTTCGGCTCCTGCCGATACAAGCTCAAGAATATTTCCGAGAACCAGCGCGAATACGAGCGCCTGATTGAAGTGTTCCGGGCCCACGACATAGGCTACTTTTTCTACAACGGCGGCGGTGATTCCCAGGATACCGCCTACAAGGTCTCCCAGCTGGCCGACCGCATGGGTTACCCGATCACCTGCATCGGCGTGCCCAAGACCGTCGATAACGACCTGCCCTTCACCGACTGCTGCCCCGGCTTTGGCTCCGTGGCCAAGTACATTGCCACGTCCACCCTGGAAGCCAGCCTGGATATCAAGTCCATGTGTGAAACGTCCACCAAGGTCTTCATTCTGGAAGTGATGGGACGCCACGCCGGCTGGATTGCAGCCTCCGGTGGGCTGGCCGGACAGGGCGAGGGCGAACCGCCCCACATCATCCTGTTCCCGGAAATTCCGTTCAACCGGGAGAAATTCCTGGAGCGGGTGGATCAGTGCGTGAAGGACTATGGCTACTGTGTGGTGGTGGCGTCTGAAGGTGCCCAGTACGAAGACGGTCGCTTCGTTGCCGATGCCGGTGCCAAGGACGCCTTCGGCCACACCCAGCTCGGTGGCGTTGCACCGGCGCTGGCAAATATGGTGAAACAGGCCCTTGGCCACAAATACCACTGGGCGGTGGCAGACTATCTGCAGCGTGCAGCCAGACACATTGCCTCCGCCACCGATGTGGAGCAGGCCTATGCGGTTGGCAAGGCTGCTGTGGAAATGGCCCTGGCGGGCAAACAGGCGCTGATGCCCACCATCGTGCGGGATCAGGCCAAGCCTTATCGCTGGTCAATCGGCGAGGCCAATCTCAGCGAGGTGGCCAACCAGGAAAAGAAAATGCCGATCCACTACATCACGGACAACGGCTTTGGTATCACCCAGGATTGCCGGGATTACCTGCAGCCGCTGATTGCCGGTGAAAGTTTCCCGCCGTTTGACGACGGCCTGCCCAGGGTTGCCAAGCTGAAGAACCAGCTGGTGGAGAAGAAACTGCGGACCGAGTTCGAACTCTGATCCGTCCCTGCAGTTCCACAAAAAAGCCCGGCCAAGTTGCCGGGCTTTTTGTTACGCCATAAACGCTGTGATTTAACTGGCCGTTTGTGCCTCATGGCGACGGACATACGCCGAGAAATCGTCGAAGCCACCCACATACTCGGAACCCACCAGAATCTGGGGCACCGTGTAGACCGGATGGCCGATACGGTCGGCAATGTCCTGTTTGCTCATGCCTTTTTCGATCATGTCCACCCACACGTAGGGGATGTTTCTGGATTCACACAGGTCCCTTGCCCGAACGCAAAAACCACAACTTGAACGGCCATAAATCGTGACCTGCTCCATACATACCTCCTGACTCAAAGGGTTGCGAGTGGCTGGCACTCAGCGCATTTATAATGACGCAATAATGGCATGGCGAGCACCAATTGAAAATTGATCCTCGCCATGATCGTGATAGTAGCTGACGATACCGATATCGCCCGAGGAAGGGCCAGCCTCAGGTTTTCAGGCGCCCCAGCTCACGGTCGAGCACCTGAACCTGGCCATCGAGCGCATCGCCACTCTGCCGGACCCGTTGCGCCAACTCTCGCAGGTCGTTGGCCGCATCGCCAATGTGGGTCAGGTTTCGGTTAATTTCCTCGCTCACCGAGCTCTGCTCCTCAGCGGCGGTGGCCACCTGGGTCACATGCTCAACAATAGTGGCGATACGCTCAACCACCGTTGCCAGCGAGTGACTGGCTTCCCGGGTACCCTCTACCGCGCTGGTGGCCCGCTCCACCCCGGTTCCAATGACCGTTACCGCACCGTCCACGTCGCCTTTCAGGCGCTCAATCATGCCACTGATTTCATCCGTGGATTCGCGGGTTCGGGACGCCAGCGTGCGAACTTCATCGGCCACCACCGCAAAGCCACGCCCCTGTTCTCCGGCCCGGGCAGCCTCGATAGCCGCATTCAGTGCCAGCAGATTGGTCTGCTCGGCAATGCCACGGATCACTTCCAGAATCCGATTAATTTCCTCACTGCGCTGGGCAACATGGCCAATGGCCGAGCTGGCCTGATCCATATCGCCGGCCAGTGCATCCACACCCCGCAACGCCGTACCCAGTGTGTCCTGGGTAAACTTGATGCCGTCCCGGGCCGCCCGGGCATTATCTGCTGCCTCGCCAGCAAAGCCGGCCACTTCCCCGGCCGCCGCGGACATTTCATTCATGGCGGTCACGACGCTGTCGATATCCTGGTGCTGGCGGGCGGTCTGCTCATCGGTATCCCGTGCAATGACGCCAACATCCGAGGCCTGCCCCCGAACCTGGGCATTCACGTCTTTCAGGTCGTTGATCATTTCCCTCAGACGGGCCAGGAAGGCATTGAAGCCGCCCGCCAGGTCAATCAACTCGGCATGGGTGTCAATATCCAGTTCACGGGTAAGATCGCCCTCGGCACTGGCCAGATTGCGCATGCGCTTCCGGATCTCGTCCAGGGGCCGGGTAACCGAGCGCACCAGCAACACCAACACAGCAATCGCAAGTACGACCACCACAATGCCCACCACGGTCTGGCGGGTGGCAGTGCTGGTTACTTCGTCTGACAGCAACGCCGTTATTTCATTCACACTGGCCAGAGCCGTATCACGGGGCAGTTCGATCAACAGCGACCACTCGGCGCCCGGCAACGCCACCTTGATGGGATAGGACACGGCAAGAATCTCACCATTGTCGAAACTGCCCCCGTTGCGGTGCAGCGATGTAAACTCGCCGGCCAAATCCGGCAGAGCTTCCCTCAGCGGCCGCCCCAGTTGCTCCTGATAATGACTGGAAGCCGCAATCAGGCCTTTCTCGCTCAACAATGTCACCCGTGACTGGCCGTCAAAGAGTTCCTCGCTGACACCGGCAATGGTCGACTGCAGTGTCGACAGATTGATATCGGCACCCACCACCCCGGCAAACTCGCCGTTGTTAATCACCGGCACCACCAGGCTGGTCATCAGCTCGGAGTAGCCCTCTTCAACCTCGTACTCATAGGGCTCCATCAGACAGGGCTTCAGGGAATCACGGGAACACAGGTACCATTCGGCCTCACGGATTCCGAACTCATTGCGGTTTTCCAGGTATTTGGTGGCAGGGTCTTCGGTCCTGCTGAATACCACGTCGCCAGCCGGGTCCCGATAGTAGTAGATCTCCAGGGTACCCTCATCACTGCTGTGTTCTTCCACGCCGCCGGTAAAGTAGATGTCCTGACCGTCATAACCATCCGGCTCAAACTGGGCATAAATCGAACTCAGGTGCTTCTGTTCCTCGAGCACAGCCCCAATGTTTTCCTGAAGGTCGCGCCGGCTGATCCTTCCGGAGCTGTCCGCTTCGATATTTCGGGTAATCAGGCTGCGAACCACCTCCGGGGTCTGGTAGGCGGTTTCGAATACCCCGGTCACCAGCTCACCGTATTTCCCTGCGGTAGCGCTAAGCTGATCCATGACGATACTTTGTACCGTGCCCCGGGTTTCCCGGGTCAGCCGTTCCTCCATGGAACTGAGGGAAAGCTGGGCGGTGATGACAATACTCACCCCCATGGTCAGCAGCAGTGCAATCACCAGGGCGTAGAGTTTTACGCGCAGAGAGAGTTGTTTCATGTACATCGAAACCTTTTTCTGTGAGGCTTAACCAACATCCTAGAGCATGGAGGCGTTTTTGGCCTACCTGACCCTGTTCCTGACATCTTTTGCCGCGGCAACGCTGCTGCCTGCGTATTCGGAAATACTGCTTGGCACTCTGGTCAGTCAGAATTACCCGCTGTTCTGGTTGTGGCTATGGGCAACCATGGGCAATACCCTGGGGTCAGTGGTTAACGGGCTTATCGGCCGGCAAGTGGATCGCTTTAAGCACAAACGCTGGTTTCCCGTCAGTGAACTGCAATTACACAAGGCGCGAAACCGGTTCAATCGCTATGGGCAGTGGTCGCTGCTGCTGGGCTGGCTACCCATCGGCGGCGATGCGCTGACTCTGGTGGGCGGCATTATGCGGGTCCCCTGGCTGAATTTTATTGTTCTGGTGGGGATTGGTAAGGGACTGCGCTATGCCTTCGTCATCTGGGTGGTGCTGACCGCGTCTGGCTAGGCAGCACCGCTCCCATAGAGGTATTTTCTCAACAAGTCCTCGCCGTTGAACTCGGAGTGCAACACCGCAATGAACGTGTAAACCCCGATCAGTTTTCGATTGAGGAACACGAATTCCTTGGGGGGTACACGAAAATAGCGGCTGATGGCAGACCTGGCGGCCTGCTTGGCCACTCTCGAGGGCAAATCGCTCTGTTTCCAGCGGTACTGGCCATGGCTGTTGACGGCATAATCCGGCCACTGACTGCGATCCTTCGCCAGGGGTTCCAGTACTGACATACAGACCTTGCCAAACTTGTCCAGCACCTCCGCCGGCCAGTCCCGGCTCATGAATCTGAGCTTGATTCCGCCCTCAACAACCTGCTCCAGGTCCTCCTCGTAGGAAGCCCTGATCATCTGGATGACCGGCTGCAGAAAGTCAGACGAGTAACTCTGCACGGCGCCAAAATCCAGCAGGACAATCCGGTCCGTTTCCGAATCACCACCCTGTTCGCCCGCAATACGAATCCGGTAGTTGCCGAAATTCGGGTCGGTCTGGATCTCACCCCATTCAAATAGTTCCCGGAAAAATAATTCCAGGGCTGCCTGGCCCAGGGCACTGCGTCGCTCCAGTGGCAATTCACGAACCGCCACTGAACTGACCGAATGGCCGTGCTCATAGGTCGAGGCAATAATATGATCGGTTGAATACTCAGGCAGCACTCTGGGCACCACAAAGCGTGCATCATGGCTGAGCATCTGGCGAAATTTTTCGGTGGTACGGGCCTCAAGCCGGTAATCCACCTCCCGGTGCATCATTTCCCGGACTTCTTCCAGCCAGTCGTTGAACTCAGGGCCGAAGCTGACCAGCCGCGCCACTTTGAGCAGATGAGCCACAGCGTTCAGATCACTGTCTACGGCATCGGCAACACCGGGGTACTGCACTTTGAGCACCAGCTCCAGCCCGTCGCTACGGCGCACGGCACGGTGAACCTGGCCAAGTGAGGCGGCTCCTATAGGCTCCGGGTCAATATCGAGTTCAGAAAGCCGGCTCTCCCCCAGTTCGGCTTTGAGCACCCGCTCGATGGCCGGCCACTCCAGAGAGGTGGTCTGGTCTTCCAGAGTGTGCAGCGCCTCAGTGACTTCTTCGGGGAGAAAATGCTCGCCGTACAGCGCCATGACCTGCCCGATCTTGACCACACTGCCCTTGAGCCGGCCAAGTTCGTCCACCAGAAACCGGGCCTGACTGGAGAGCATTGCCCGATGCCGCTGCTCCCGGGTTTCCTTGTTGCTGAACCAGTTAGTCGCCATATTGGACGCCATGCGCGTGCCTGCGAACAGTCCGGCTCTGGTCAGCGACAACCTGCGCTCAAAGCTGCCGGTCTTGATACGGGAGACGGATTTTCCGGGTCGGCTGGAAGACATGAAAGACCTGTTTCTGTCAGGAAATGTGAACGCCTGCAATGCATCTGACCATTATACGGATCTGGGCGCGCGACTACCTAACCCAGTCGTCGCGCCGGCGCTGCCCCTGCAGCCAATGTGTATAAACTTCGACCAATTTAACAGAGTTCGTGACATCGGTTACGTTTTGACACAGTCACAGATCACAAAGCGGTCTAGTATTGGTTGACAGGGTTTCTGTGATATTTATCAACTACAACAACACCACCCACACATGAATCAGCCCGCTTCAAGAACGCCAGACGCCGAGCTGTCGCAGTTTCGCGTTAAAGGCGAAATACCGGTACCGGCCCTGATCAACGGCCTCACCTGTGCGGCAGTGCCGTTGCTAGTGTTTTTCGCCTGGCGCTCGTCCGGCCACGGCGACCCGTTAACTTCACGGCTGCTGCTGGCCTTCGCCGCCCTTCTGGCCATTAATGCGATCGTCTTTCTGAGCCTGGGCCACAAAACCCTCCAGCGCCGGGCATTCATTACCCTGATTATCGCTCTGTTTACCTACCTGGCCATTCAGGCGGTTGAAGACGGCTCGGCCATCATCTGGCTGTTCGCCTATCCCCCCATAATCTTCTACATCAGTGAAGCCAGAGTCGGCATACTGGCCTGTGTGGGCGGATGGCTGGCCGTATTATTCCTGTTCAGTCCGTTGGGGGATATGGTTTTTGACTCGCCCTACAGTACCAGCTTCCGGCTTTCCATGATCATCGTGCTGGCTTTCGAAATGGCCACTTGCTACATCCTCGACCAGAGCCGGCGGCGGAGCAAGCTAGGCTTGATCCGGCTGGCCGCAGAATTCGAGTACGCCGCCAAGCACGACGCACTCACCAGCCTGGCCAATCGCCGCGAAGGTTTGGAACAACTGGAAACAGAGTATCAGCGCTACCTGCGTAACGGTCGCAGCTTCTCGGTTCTGCTGATGGATATCGACCTGTTCAAGAATGTAAACGACAGCTACGGTCACCAGGCGGGCGACGACATGATCGTGTTGGTTGCCCGCACCTTGACCGACCAGAGCCGCAAAGTGGACACCATTGCCCGCTGGGGCGGAGAAGAATTTCTGGTACTACTCCCCGAAACCGCCCTGACCGAAGCCGCTGCCACGGCGGAGCGGATTCGCTCTGCCGTGGCCAGCCAGGCCATCGACTGCGCGGGCAAGCGAGTGACCGCCACCATCAGTATCGGCGTGGCCTGTATACAGGGCTCAGAGTCGATCGATCGCCTGCTACAACGGGCCGATGAGGCGCTGTATCAGGCCAAGACGCTGGGGAGAAATCGCGTGTGTCAGGCTACTGAGGCGCTTCACCAGCCCTGACGTTGCTCCACCTGACTGTGGCCCAGGCCTTCGACCAGCTCGCTCACCAGCCGGCGCTCCAGGTCATAGACCGAGGCTCCGGCCTCAAAATCACTGACTTGGCACATGGACATGCCCGCGTAGCCACAAGGGTTGATTCGGGAGAAGGGTTCCATGTCCATGTTCACATTCAGAGCCAGTCCATGGAAGGAGCAGCCCCGGCGGACCCTCAAACCCAGGGACGCAATCTTGGCGCCGTTCACATAGACACCCGGCGCATCTGACCGCGGTGCTGCTTCTATGCCGCCTTGGGCCAGGGTACGGACAATCGCCTGCTCAATGGCACTGACCAGGTTACGCACCCCGAGTTTATGCCGGGTCAGATCAATCAGCAGGTAGATCACCAACTGCCCTGGGCCGTGGTAGGTCACCTGGCCACCTCGATCCACCTGAATCACCGGAATGTCTCCTGGCAGAAGGATATGCTCGGCTTTGCCCGCCTGCCCCTGGGTAAACACCCGGGGATGCTCCAGGCACCAGAGCTCATCCACGGTGGTCTCGTCCCGGTTGGCGGTGAACGATTTCATCGCTTCCCAGGTTTCCATGTAGGGCTGTTGCCCCAGTGACCGCACGATGAGGTCAGCCACGGTTACAGCACCATGTGAACGCGGCCACTGGCCTTCAGTTCTTCAAACAGTGCTTTGAGCTGATCTTCACCGGTCGCCACAATTTTCAGCTGAACCGAAGAAAACCGGCCTTTACTGCTGTCGGTCACCGAGATGTCCGCTTCAGACAGTCCCGGGGCATGCTGCTCAACGACCTCCACCACAAATTCGGTGAAATCGGGCGCGGCATGGCCAATCACCTTGATGACATAGTCACAGGGAAACTCGATTTTTGGTGCTTTCGGCTCAGTCATGCCGCACATTACTCCCGGCTAAGGCAAACAGCGCCTCAACCTCAGTTAAACAGTTGAACAAAAAACAGCTTGATGGCATCCCAGATGCGCTTGAACAAACCGCCTTCCGGCACTTCTGTGAGCGCCAGCACAGGCTCATCCACCAGGGTTTCACCGTCCAGAACCACACGAACACGGCCCAGCTCATCTCCCACCTTAATGGGCGCTTTTATCACGGAATCAAGGTCGACCACCGATTCCAGTTTCTCGCGGGAGCCACGGGGAATGGTGACATAGATATCCTCCGGCATGCCTACCGACACCTCATCCGCCTGACCGCCCCACACTCTGGACGCCATCAGCTCCTGACCGGCACGGAACAGCCGCTCGGTTTCAAAGTAGCGGAAGCCGTAGTTGAGCATTTTCTGCACTTCCTGGGCCCGGGCCTCAGAGCTACTGGTACCCATAACCGTAGCAATCAGCCGGGTCTCACCCCGCTTGGCCGACGCCACCAGGCAATAGCCGGCCTCTTCCGTGTGCCCGGTTTTCAAACCATCAACGCTGTCATCCCGCCACAGCAGGCTGTTTCGGTTGGGCTGACGAATATTGTTGTAGGTGAAGTGCTTCTGCGCATACAGCGGGTAGTTTTCCGGATAGTCCTGGATAATATGCCGTGCCAGGACCGCAAGATCGTAGGCGGTTGAGAAATGGTCTGCGGAGGGCAGGCCAGTGGCGTTCTCGAAGTGGGTATCTTTCATGCCCAGCAGTTGCGCCTGCTGGTTCATGATGTCCACGAAAGCCCCTTCACTGCCGGCCACAAACTCGGCCAACGCCACAGACGCATCGTTGCCAGACTGGATAATCACACCCTTGAGCAGATCCTCAACGGAAACCGAGGTGCCTTCCTGCACGAAGGTTCGGGACCCCTCTGTGCGCCAGGCCTTGACACTGATAGGTACCATATCCGACATGGAGATACGGCCTTCATCCAGCTCGCGCTCGACAATATAGGCCGTCATCATTTTGGTCAGGCTCGCTGGTGGCAAACGCTCATTACTGTTGTGCTCCATGATCACACGACCACTGAGCGGATCCATCAATACCCAGGAGCTACCGGCAATCTGCGGCGGCGACGGGATCAGTACCGCCTGCGCCGAGGCCTGCCCGCTCATCAGCAGCAGGGAGAAAACCAGAAACAGGGTTCGAGTTACAGTCTTGAAAGCCATGGATAGTTTCATTCGTCGTCAGATGCTTGTCTTATGTTGGTTCTGAACTCAGTCGGTTCAGTGCGAATCGGTCAGTACAATGGACTGCCGGAACCCTCTGGATTCCAGAAGGTTCTGAGCGTAGCGCGCGTCGCCCTCGCTCTTGAATGGCCCCACCTGAACCCGATGGAACCGGCCATTATCAGTGGTGATCTCCCGGACCCTCACAGGATTATCCAGCACTCCCAGCAGACGCTCGCGCATGGCCTCAGCCGGATCCCGCTGACTGAATGCGCCGAGCTGGACAAACAGCCCCTCACCGGCGGCCAGCTCTGTTGTTCCGGAAGCCTGTGAGGCAACCACCGGAGCCTGGCCAGCGGCATCAAACGGCTTGCCAGCCAGAAACATGGCGCCGTCCGGACGCACCGTAATAGCGGCCACTTCAACCCTGGCGGTACCACGGGATTGATAGCCGAGCTTCTTGGCCGCGGCATAGGACAGATCGATCAGCCGATCCCCGTGGAAGGGGCCGCGATCGTTCACACGGACAATCACCGAGCGGCCGTTGTCGAGATTGGTCACTCGCGCGTAACCCGGAATCCGAAGGGATTTGTGTGCCGCCGACATGGCATACATGTCGAACACTTCACCGTTGGAGGTCTTGTGGCCGTGAAATTTCTCGCCATACCAGCTCGCGGTACCGCGCTGCACGTAGCCGTCGTTACTGTCCATCACATGATAGCGCTTGCCCCAGACCGTATAGGGCGACTTGTTGCCAGCCGTCCGTGGCTGCTCATAACGGGGTGTGGCATCGGCCAGGCCACTGGCGTCAAAGCTGCCCGAAGGAGCCCGATCCTGCTTAATGGTGTAGCGTGACGAGTGGTCAACTTCAGGACTGCTGGCACAGCCGGCCAGCAAGGCAACTAAAGCCAGTGCGGGAATCCGTTTGTCAGAGACCTTGACCATGTCTGTTCACTACCCCAAAACCTGTGTATTGATACCGCCATTACTGACCAGCAACATTGTAACGGGTTCCCTTGTGTATACACCATTACCGGGCAGCCATCATTACTGGTTCAGGCGGTGATCATCCGGCGATGGGTGTGAATCGACATCAGCACGCCGAACGCCGCCATCAAAGTGACACTTGAGGTGCCGCCATAGCTGATCAACGGCAAAGGCACACCGACCACTGGCAACAGGCCGCTCACCATTCCGATGTTGACGAAGATATAGATAAAGAACGTCATCGTCAGCGCTCCGGCCACCAACCGGCTGAAGGAGTCCTGGGCGGTAACCGAGATATAGAGACAACGCAGGATAATCAGGAAGTACACCGTCAACAGCAGCAACATACCGATAAAACCGAACTCCTCTGCCAGCACCGCGACAATAAAGTCGGTGTGGCTTTCCGGCAAAAACTCCAGGTGTGACTGGGTACCCTGCAACCAGCCCTTGCCCTCCATACCGCCGGAACCGATCGCGGTTTTCGACTGGATAATGTTCCAACCGGCTCCGAGCGGATCACTCTGAGGGTCCAACAGCGTCAATACCCGCTGCTTCTGATATTCCCGCATGACGAAGAACCACATCAGCGGGGCAGAAACCGAGACCATGGCGAGGAACGCGGCAATCAACTTCCAGCTGATACCGGCAAAAAACACCACGAAAATGCCGGCCATGCCGACCAGCAAGGAGGTACCGAGATCCGGTTGCTGGATGATCAGGAACATCGGCAGCAGAACGATCACCAGCCCCGTCATCACCCTGGGGAAGGTCGGTGGCAGGTAATAGCGAGACAGATACCATGCTGCCATCATCGGCACCACCAGCTTCATGAACTCGGAAGGCTGAAACCGGGGCAGGCCAGGCAACGCCAGCCAGCGTTGCGCCCCTTTGGCACCGACACCCACCAGCAACACGGCGACCAGCCCGATCAGCCCCAAGCCGTAGAGCCAGGGCGCCCATCGGCGAAAGACCGCCGGATCCAACTGAGCGAATACGAACATCACCACAAAGGCAACGCCCAGACGAATACCCTGTGCCTTGACCACATCAATATTCCGGTCAGCACCACTGTAAAGCACAAAAAGGCCGCCACCGACGAGCAACAACAGAAGCCCCAGGAGAATCGGGTCCAGATGCAACGCTGACCAGATACTTCGGTTGCGCCCCAGATCGCTGCCAGTCTGACTGCTCCACAATTTGCTGCCGGCCATCAGTTGTCTACCCCGGCCGCGCTGGAATCGCTGATCACAGGTTCTGCCTGCTCCGCCGAAAACTCCTCCAGCCAGGCATCAAACAAGGCCCGGGCAACCGGAGCCGCGGCGCCGCTGCCACTGCCACCATTTTCAACGATAACCGCCACTGCGATCTTGGGGTCATCCGCTGGCGCAAACCCGACAAACAGCGCGTGGTCCCGAAGCCGTTCCCTTATCTGCTCTTCGTCGTACTCCTCATCCTGACCAAGACTGAATACCTGGGCCGTGCCGGTTTTACCGGCCATTCGGTAGCTTGCGCCTCGACCAGCGCTTCGACCCGTCCCCCGGGCACCATGCATCACTTCTTCCATGGTATCGACGACATATTCCCAATCGTCAGGATCCTTCAGTTCAAGCTGTTCATGCGTCTGCTCCGGCAGGAACTCCTCCACTGGACTGTCGCCGTGAACATCCTTAAGCAACCTGGGCTCAACCCAGGCTCCGCGATTGGCAATCAATGCTGTAGCCGTTGCCAGTTGCATGGGCGTTGCCAGCAAAAAACCCTGCCCAATGCTCATGTTGACTGAGTCTCCGGGATACCAGGGTTCATTTCTCACGGCCCTTTTCCAGTCTGCGGTCGGCAACAACCCGGTCAAAGCACCGGACACATCCAGGGTGGCATCCTCACCAAAGCCGAACCGGGCCAGATAGGAAGACATGACATCCACCCCCATATCAACGCCCACTGCGTAAAAGTAAACATCATTGGATCTCGCCATCGAGTACTTCAGATCCACCCAGCCATCACCAGAGCGATTCCAGTTCCGAAAACGCCTCCCGCCCTCACGGAGCTGGAAGTATCCCGGGTCCCAGATTCTACGGTCTTTATCCGTTGCGCCGCTGTCCAGCGCTGCAACAGCCATCATGGGCTTGATGGTCGACGCAGGGGGGTACTGGCCACGGAGCGCCCTGTTAAACAATGGCTTATCGATACTCTGACTCAACTCGCGATAATCATTGACACTGATACCGGTCACAAATTTATTGGCATCAAAACCGGGCACACTGGCAAGCGCCAGAATCCCGCCGGTCTTGGGTTCGATAGCAATGATCGCACCTCGCCTGCCCTCCATCAGCTCATGCGCCCGACGCTGGAGCCGCAAATCAAGATGGAGCTGGAGGTCTTCGCCCGGAACAGGATTTACTCGCTCAAGCACCCGCAAGATCCGGCCACGGGCGTTGGTTTCTACATGCTGGTAGCCCACCTGACCGTGAAGCGCCTCCTCGTAGAAACGCTCAATGCCGGATTTGCCGATGTAGTTGGTCCCCGCGTAATTGACCGGATCGATACGCTGGAGTTCGTCGCGATTGATACGGCCGACAAACCCCAGGGCATGGGCGGTCAGCTCGCTATGGGGATAGTAGCGAACCAGTTCGGCCTCAACTTCCACCCCGGGAAACTGATGCCGGTGCACTGCCATGCGGGCAATTTCGGCTTCGTCGAGATCGTAACTCAAGGGGATCGCCTGGAACGGACGTCGCGGCTCCCGCAGTCGGCGCTGGAATCGTTCCAGATCTTCATCGGCAATACTCAGAATGTCGCTCAGGCGTGCCAGGGTTTCGTCCATATCGCCAACGCGCTCCGGCACCACCGTCAGGCTGAATACCGGGCGATTCTCCGCCAGCAAAATGTTATTCCGGTCGTACACCAGGCCTCGGGGTGGCGGTACCGACTGTACCTGAACCCGGTTTTTGTCAGACAGCGTGGTGTAAATCTCGTGCTCAACGATCTGCAACTGGTACATCCGAGCCAGCAACCCGGTCATCAGCACCAGGACGAACACCAGCATCACCATGGCCCGGCGCTGGAACAGCCGGCGCTCCGCTGCGGTATTTTTCAGTTCGCCCCAGACCATGTCTGTTCCTAAGCCCGGTGGTAAGGGTGGTTACGGGTGATGCTCCAGGCCCGGTAGAGTTGCTCAGCCAAGAGGATTCTCACCAGAGGGTGGGGCAAGGTAAGAGGCGACAGTGACCATTGCTGATCCGCCCGCTGTCGACAGGCATCCGCCAGGCCGTCAGGGCCGCCGACCAGAAAAGCGACATCCCGGCCGTCCTGTTGCCAGCTTTCCAGCTGTGAGGCGAGCTTTTCCGTTGACCAGGGGCGCCCACCCACCTCCAGAGCCACCACGCGGTCACGGGTGCCCACGGCAGAGAGGATCGCGTCGCTTTCCCGCTGCATCAGCCGGGCGATGTCCGGATTCTTGCCCCGGTGGGCCATAGGGATTTCAGTCAGTTCGAGGGGCAACTCGGGCGGCATCCGGCGAGCGTAGTCGTTGTACCCCGCACTGACCCAGTCGGGCATTTTCTGCCCCACACAGATCAGACGCAGGCGCATGGCTACTCGCTGCCCGCAGCACCGAGATCCGGAGCATCACGCCAGAACCGCTCCAGATCGTAAAATTCCCGGGTAGCAGGCATCATTACGTGAACAACCACGTCGCCCAGATCAACCAGGATCCAGTCACTGCCGCCTTCACCTTCAACGTTGGATGCACGTACACCCTGCTCTTTGGCCTCGATCACCACCGAATCCGCGAGGGATTTTACATGTCGGTTGGAGGTACCGGATGCCAGAACCATAAAATCGGTCACGCTGGTGCGGTCGCGAACATCAATCACACTGATGTCCTGAGCCTTGATGTTTTCCAGTGCGTTAACGACCAGATCTTTCAGTTGTTCAGCCTGCATAATTACCCTGTAGTACGGGTGCTGGCCGGTATGGCCACCCGATCAATGATATTCAGACGCGATTGTAGCATCAAAGACGCCTGTGAATAACTCCTATTGGCCCTCAACGGGCCGGGCACCGTAGAGTCCCCAGGCGCGGATGCTCCGGCAGACGTCATCCGGCGTGAGATAGCGTGGCGACCGACCCGCCGCGATACGCCGCCGGATGCCGGTGGCAGAGATGTCCAGCAACGGCGGGGCCAGCTCCAGCACCAGGCCCGCCGGCCGTGAATGCAGATCTAACGCCGAACCCGCACAGCGCTCTGCAACCAGCTGCGCAGCCTCGCTGCCCACCGGCAGTTCCGAGCCGGGCCGGCGCACCACCACGATATGAGCGAGCCCAGGTATCTCCTGCCACTCGCGCCAGCGATCAAACGATGAGAAAGCATCGGTACCGACCACCATCACCAGTGGGCAATCCGGCCCCAGTTCGGCCCGAAGCTGACGCAGGGTATCGGCGGTGTAGGATGCCCCGCCCCGCTGCACTTCCTGTTCGTCCAGAGCCAGCGCGGATTCGCCCGCGATGGCCTGCCGGATCATTTCCAGACGCTGCTCCGAGCTGGCTCCGGTGCTACCCCGGTGCGGCGGAATATGGCTGGGCACCAGATGCACCCGATTCACCTCCAGCGCTTCGGACACTTCCAGTGCCAGCCGGAGGTGACCGTGGTGAATCGGGTCAAAGGTGCCGCCGTAGATCACGTGCATGGCGTCAGGTCCGGATATGGCCGTCGCCGAACACCACGTACTTCTGTGAGGTAAGCCCTTCCAGGCCGACCGGCCCACGGGCATGGATCTTATCGGTGGAGATACCAATCTCGGCGCCCAGTCCATACTCGAAGCCATCGGCAAAACGGGTTGAGGCATTGACCATGACGGAACTGGAATCCACCTCGGTCAGGAACCGACGGGCACGGGTGTAGTTTTCGGTGATAATGCTGTCGGTATGCTGGGAGCTGTAGCGATTGATGTGCTCAATGGCGCCGTCCAGCCCTTCAACCACCTTCACAGCCAGAATGGGGGCAAGGTATTCCTCGTGCCAGTCTTCCTCGGTGGCTTCGACAATATCTCCGAGAATAGCACAGGTACGCGGGCACCCCCGCAACTCCACGGCTTTGCCTCGGAACTGCTCCGCCAGCAGCGGCAGCAGGTCATCCGCCACCTCCTGGTCAACCAGCAGGGTTTCCATGGTATTGCAGGTGCCGTAACGCTGGGTTTTGGCATTAACCGCCACCTTCAGCGCCTTCTCCGGATCGGCGTGGCTGTCGATGTAAACATGACAAACGCCATCCAGATGTTTGATCACCGGCACACGGGCGTCACGACTGATGCGCTCGATCAGGCCCTTGCCACCACGAGGTACAATCACATCCACGAACTGAGGCATGGTGATCAGCTCACCCACGGCGGCCCTGTCGGTAGTGCTTACCACCTGGACTGCCGTTTCCGGCAACCCCGCCTCACTCAGGCCCTGCTTGAGGCAACGGGCAATAGCCTGATTGGAATGAATCGCCTCGGAGCCACCACGCAGAATGGTCGCATTACCGGATTTCAGGCACAGGCTGGCAGCCTCGACCGTGACATTGGGCCGGGACTCGTAAATGATGCCGATGACTCCCAGCGGTACCCGCATCTTGCCCACCTGAATACCCGACGGACGATACGTCATATCGGTAATCACACCCACAGGGTCCGGCAACGCAGCCACCTGGCGTAAACCCTCAATCATGGCATCGATGCGCTGGGCGGTAAGCTCGAGGCGATCCAGCATGGCACTGTCGAGTCCATTTTCCCGGCCACGCTCCAGATCTTTGCTGTTGGCGGTGGCAAGTTCGGATCGGGCGGCGTCCAGGGCATCGGCGGTGGCCAGAAGTGCCTGATTCCGCACCGCCGTGGAGGACCGGGCGACTTCCCGGGAAGCGGCCCTGGCCTGCTGGCCGAGTTCCGTCATGTAGGCTGCTACATCCATTGATTTACCCTTAATTCTGCAAGCTGATTCCAAAACGGGAGGGTTACTTTACCTTTCCCGTTTCAAGTCCGCACCCCAAACGACTATTATAGCGCTGCACAGGTTCAAATGGATGCGCCAGCAAAGGACAGACTCAATGCCCCAAACCGCCGAAAAATTTCTTCCCGGCAAGTTTTCCCGCAGCGGGTTTATTGCCTTTGGCCTGACCACCGGGCTTTGTCTGTTCATGGGGGAACTGCTGGCGGCAGTGGCGGCCGCAGCTGCAGCAGGTCTTTGCCTGGCGGGCACCCATCAGGGCAAAGGGCATCAAAATGCCCCCTGGCCGCAATTGCGGGCATTTTTTCTGATTGCTCTGGTGCTGGCTCTGGTTTCGGCCATCTGGCTTGGCCCCTGGCCACTCTCCCACTGGCTCTATGCCCTGCCGCTGGTGCTGTTTGCCATGGCGCCGGTCTATCTGGCCGCCCTTGTCACCGTCACCTTCATTTTCCTGGTGCTGGCCGGAACCCAATGGGCAGTAGCCCTTCCGGACCGGCACCAGATGATGACCGCGCTGGTACTGACCACGCTCCTGGGCGCCATTCTGGTGTTCATGCGCGAGTACAAATCCCGGCAGCTTGCCCCCTTACGCCGTACCGATGAGCTCACCCAGGCCGCCAGCCGGGAATATCTGTCAGCAGACCTGCACAAGGAGATACAACGCAGCGAGCGGGAAGGCACCAACATGTCGGTGATGATGATCGGGCTGGATACTCACCTGAGCGACGTCGATCCGGATGAAGACATTCGCGCGATTCTGCCGCGCATCGGTCGCTACCTGCACTCCCAGCTCCGGGATTTCGACACCTACTACCGGGTGGCTGATCTGCAGTTTCTGGTGATTCTCCCGGGCGCCAATACCGCCGAGGCGGCTCGCACCGCAGAACAGGTTCGCCGTGGCCTGTGCACGTTGATGGATTCTCACGGCCTGAAACTTACAGTCAGTACCGGCGTGGCCGGGCTCAACATCGGCGACGATGCCGACAGCCTGCAACAGAGCGTTGCCAACGCCCTGCGACGGGCCCAACAGCAGGGCGGAAACCGAACCCAGACATACAGTAACCCGGTGCCTCCAGAGGCCAGCGGGCCGGCTGAACCTTCCGGCCGGGAGGCAGCGCAATGACCGAGACACGCCTCCGAACCTGGACCCACGCCTTTGGCTACGGCCTGGCAGCGCTGTTCACCGCCGCGCTGGCGTTGCAGAACCTGCGCTACGGCTTCTACCAGCTGTTCTATCTGGCTCTGGCCATGACCGCCCTGCTGGTTGCCGGCCTGGTCTATACCTGGCTGTGCCGTCGCCAGCAACTTTCCGCACCGGGTCACCTGGTCATTCTCGCCGGCCTCAACAGTGGTCTGGTTGCTGCGGTACTGACCATGGATGCCCCCGGCATCAGCCACTGGGCCATGCCTTTGTTATCGCTGAACCTGCTGATTCTGCCCCTGCGGCACGGACTGATGCTCTCGGGAATGCTGCTGGTGCCGGTGCTGATTGTCACCTGGCTATCAGCACCCGTAGACACTGCCCTGTTGACGACAGCCGGCCTTATGGCACTGCTGGCAGTGACCGCCCTGTATATCTGGCACTACGACCATATGGCGCAATCGGCCCAGGATCTTGCCATTACCGACCCCGCCACCGGAGCCCATAACGCCCGTTTTCTGGATGAGACACTGCAGAAGGAAATCAGTCGTGCCATTGCCACCGGCCACCCATTGTCGGTCGTCAGTCTGAACATCGACCATGCCGACGAAATTCGCGACCTGCACGGCAAGGCCGGCCTGCAAACGCTGCTGCGCGACGTCACCGGCACCCTGTTTGAAATCATCCGGGCCGGGGATTCGCTCTACAGCATCAACGGCTCAGAGTTTTTTCTGATTCTGCCGTTTACGCCGGAGGAAGGGGTCCGCGTAATCGCAGAGCGCATTCGCAGAACCCTCAGCGAACACGACTGGGCCCAGGTTGGCAAGATCTCGGTCAGCCTCGGCTGCACCACCCGGGGCAACGGTGACACCAGCACCCACTCACTGCGTGACCGCGCAGTAACCGCCATGCTCGAAGCCCGGAAGCGGGGCGCGGATTCTGCCTGGTTCAGCCCGGGAGAGCCCGTCCAGGCATGACCTCAAACTGGCTCACCGACGTTACCTCCTGGGTAGCCGTCAATCCGGGCTGGCTGATTGCCGCCCTGTTCCTGACCGCGCTGATAGAGTCGCTGGCCATCGCTGGCATCATCGTGCCCGGAGTGGCTTTACTGTTCGCGTTTGCCGCCCTCGCCGGCAAGAGCGGCCTGCCCCTGTCAGAGGCCCTGCTGTGGGCCGGCCTTGGCGCCGTGGCCGGGGACGCCATCAGCTTCGCCATCGGCCGCCTGTTCAAAGGGCGCCTGGATACGGTCTGGCCATTTAACCGATACCCGAGCCTCATTGCCCGTGGCGAGAACTTCTTTCGCGCCCACGGGGGCAAAAGCGTGGTCATCGGCCGTTTCGTGGGGCCGATACGCCCGGTGATTCCACTGATTGCCGGCGCGCTGACCATGTCCTGGCAGCGCTTTCTCACCTTCAATCTGCTATCAGCCACGGGCTGGGCCCTGGTGTATATCCTGCCGGGATTTTTCGTAGGCTCGGCTATGGGCAGCGAGATCAAACCCCCACCCCATTTCTATCTGGTACTTGCGATCAGTGGTGCGGCGCTGGTGGTTGTCTATCTGATTGTACTTAGGGTTCGGCTCGGCGTTGGTGAAGGGAGCTGGCTCTATCAATGGCTGGAATCCCGGATGAGTCAATACGATGCGACACACCGGTTCTGGCGCCTGTACAGCAGTGAACGGCCGGCTCAGCAGGGGGAGTTTCCTCTGCCGTCGCTGCTACTGACAGCCACCTCCCTCGCGTTGTTTCTTGGGCTGGCGCAGTTGGTCGGGGTGAGTGATGAACTGGCCTTTATGAACCAGCAAGTCCTGCAGTGGTTCAGTGCCCTGCGCCAACCCCTTCTGGATTTTCCCATGGTGGCGTTCACCCTGCTGGGAGATCCGCCAGTACTGTTCGCCGCCGCCATACTGACCGTTCTGTTACTGGCATTCAGGGGCTACTACGCGGCGGCCATCCACATTGCCAGTGCCGCAGCCATCACCGCGATCAGCGTCTGGCTTTTGAAAGCGGGTATCGGTATCAGCCGGCCAGATCAGGTGCTCTCGGCACCAAGCTCCGGCGCTTACCCCAGCGGGCATACTGCTGGCATGACCGTACTGGTTACCCTGGCGGCCAGCTTTATCGCAGGCGAAAACCGGAAACACCAGCGCTGGCAGCATTACCTGTTTCTGTCACTGCCCTTGCTGCCAGTGGCCCTGAGCCGGCTTTATCTTGGCGTGCACTGGTTCACGGATGTACTTGGCGGCTTGTTCCTGGGGCTCGCGATCACCGGAGCGACGCGGGCCAGTTACAGCCGGTATGACAGGGTGGCGCTGAGCCCGGACAGCTTGACCTGGGCTGCCGGTGTCGGTTGGCTGGCATTCGTGGCCATGTACATAATGGGGAACTGGGAGACCGCCATGATGAGTTACGCACCCCAGCCCTAACATCAGCCGCCCTGCTCCAGCGCCTCCAGCAACTGTTGCAGTCGGTCAAGGCGCTCTAGCGGATCCTGCAGTTCCGCCAGCCGTTGTTTTTCCTGTTTATCCAGCGGCAGCAATTCAGTCAGTCTCCAGCCAATATGGCGGGCATCGTCGTAATCCACGTCCATTTCCAGATCCTTGACCACCGGATGCCGGAACAGGGCCCGCAAGACCGAGGGCAACTCATGGTAACGTTCCGGCACATCGCTCTCGGCCTCGGCGATCAGGCACTCCACGTCGCCAACATTGAGGCCATCCTCTTGCTGCCAGCTGCGGACGACGGACACCTTGCAATCTCCCTCAACGGTGATACCCAATAGACCATTATCCAGTTGCTGGAAATCGATGATCCGCACGTAGGTGCCAATGTCGTAGAACGAAGCCCGGGCTTCGGTCTCGCCGCCCTCCCGCAACAAAACCACCACAAAGCCGCGATCCTCCTTCAGGCAACGGGTGAGCATGTCGATATATCGAGGCTCAAACAACTGCAGGGGGATACGCCCCCCGGGCAGGATGATTGAATTTAATGGAAACAGCGGTACGTTCATAAGTTTGTCAGTCACTACCGGCCAGGCTCCTGCTGCGGCTTGGTTTATCGAATAGAAAGAAGTTTCTGCACTTCGTCCACCCGCTCCCGGGCCTCACTCAGCAGTTGCAGGCTTCTGGAAGCATTCAATTCCAGCTCACCCAGCCGGCGCCACGCCGGCACCTGATCAAAGGGGGGAAGCCCCTCATTCTGGCTGGAGCCAATCATCGAATGCAGTTGGGCAACAATCACCACGTCAACCAGCTGAGGCGCGGTTTCCCGGCACTCATGATGCCAGTCTTCCGCATGGCGCACCGCCTCCACAAAGGCTTTCGGGAACGCCCAGTTCTCAAGCACCGCGCACCCGACATCGGCGCGGAGTTCGTCGATGGCATGGTGCAGGTTTCTGTCATCGGCAAACAGATTGACATGGTGCTCGGCCTGCACGAGCACGGGAACCACCCCGATATCATGCAGCAACCCCGCCAACAGCGCTTCTTCAGGGTCAATGCGTGTAGCGTGATCCGCCAGCACCCAGCACAGCGCCGCCACCTCCCGGGAATGGCGCCATAGCTGCTCCATTTCTTTCTGCAAAGCGGCCCGACGGGTCTTGAACACCTCGCGCATGGCAAACACCGTCACCAACTGCCGGGTGGTACGCATCCCCAGCCGAACCACGGCCTCACGCACATTGCGCACATCGCTGAAACCGCGATAGAGCGGACTGTTGCAGGAACGTACCAGCTTGGCCGCCATGGCCGGGTCTGCCGACACCGCAGAAGCGACCTCGGTGGCCGACGAGTCCTCCCGGTCCACCACCCGCCGGACTTTCCAGGCCACATCCGGCACACTCGGCAGCTGGACCTGATTGGACCGCAGCTCAGAGTAGAACTCCATCAACAGATGGTGCTCTTCGCTCTGGTCTTCGTCGTGATCCGACGAGTCCATTTCCACCTGGGAAATGGGCGCCGCCCGCAGCATCTGGTTCAGCACTTCCTGCTCGATCACCAGAAACTCGCAGGGTTTGACCGCAGTAACGTCATACATCCGGGGCTGCAGGCGGGCTACTGGATTGAGGGCTTTGTCGGTCTCAGCCTCAATGGTCGACTTACGACCATCAACCGATTGCAGCTCCACGGCGCCGGAAATCAGAAAATAATCCAGCCCATCCCGAACGCCCCGTTCCATGACCCTCTGCCCTGGTCCATGGGTTCTGCGCTCAGCCCGGCTGGCCAACAGCACAAGCTGATCGTCAGTCAGACGGCCCAAAGGCTGAAAACTTTTAAGACGACGTAACGGCAGGCTTTCCTGGCCGCCCATAGGCAGACTCCCCTGAACTGCTGGATAAAAAACGGGCATTACATGTTACGTATTGTAATCACCACTCGGGAAAACAGCCATGCGAGCGGCGTCGAATCTGTTATCCTCTGGTCTTTAACTTTATCCGATAACCTAGGGAGAGAACCGCCTACCATGCCCCAGTATCGTTCCCACACCTCTACTGCCGGCCGCAATATGGCCGGTGCCCGCGCCCTCTGGCGTGCCACCGGCATGAAGAACGAGGACTTCGGCAAACCCATCATCGCCGTTGCCAACTCCTTCACCCAGTTTGTGCCCGGGCACGTTCACCTGAAAGACCTGGGCCAGCTGGTTTGCCGCGAGATCGAAGCGGCCGGCGGTGTTGCCAAAGAGTTCAACACCATTGCTGTGGATGATGGTATCGCCATGGGACACGATGGCATGCTTTACTCCCTGCCGTCGCGGGAAATCATCGCCGACTCGGTGGAATACATGGCCAACGCCCACTGCGCCGATGCGCTGGTGTGCATCTCCAATTGCGACAAGATTACCCCGGGCATGCTGATGGCGGCCATGCGCCTGAACATTCCCACCATTTTTGTTTCCGGCGGCCCGATGGAAGCCGGAAAAACCAAGCTCTCCGAACACAAGCTCGACCTGGTGGATGCCATGGTCATCGCCGCCGACCCGACCGCAACCGATGAAATGGTCGAAGAATACGAGCGCAGCGCCTGCCCCACCTGTGGTTCCTGCTCCGGCATGTTCACTGCCAATTCCATGAACTGCCTGACCGAAGCCATCGGCCTGGCCCTGCCCGGTAACGGCTCCATGCTGGCCACCCACGCCGACCGGGAACAGCTGTTCCTGAAAGCCGGTCGCCAGATTGTGGAGAATGCCAGGCGCTATTACGAACAGAACGATGCCAGCGTTCTGCCGCGCAGCATCGCCTCCGTGGAAGCATTCGAGAACGCGATGACCATGGACATTGCCATGGGCGGCTCCACCAACACCATCCTGCACCTGTTGGCGGCCGCCCAGGAAGGCGGTGTTGAATTCTCCATGGCCGACATCGATCGTTTGTCCCGCAAGGTCCCTCAGCTTTGCAAAGTCGCCCCCAACTCCCCCAAGTACCATATGGAAGACGTGCACCGCGCCGGTGGCATCATGGGCATTCTGGGTGAGCTGGAGCGCGGCGGCCTGATCAACGTCGACCTGCCCACGACCCACAGCAAGACCATGCGCGAAGCCCTGGAAACCTGGGACATCATGCGCTCGCCAACACCCGAAGTGATCGAATTCTACAAAGCCGGCCCCGCTGGTATTCCGACTCAGACGGCATTCAGCCAGAGCACCCGCTGGCCAAGCCTCGATGGCGACCGTGAAGACGGCTGCATCCGTTCCGTGGAACACGCTTATTCTTCAGAAGGCGGTCTGGCGGTACTGTATGGCAATATCGCCCGGGATGGCTGCGTGGTGAAAACCGCGGGCGTCGATGAAAGCATCTATGTCTTCGAGGGCAAGGCCCGGGTCTTCGAAAGCCAGGATTCCGCCGTGGCGGGTATTCTGGGTGACGAGGTCAAGGCCGGTGATGTGGTGATCATTCGCTACGAAGGGCCAAAAGGCGGCCCCGGCATGCAGGAAATGCTCTATCCGACCAGCTACCTGAAATCCAAAGGTCTGGGCAAGGACTGTGCACTGCTGACTGACGGCCGTTTCTCCGGCGGCACCTCAGGGCTCTCCATCGGCCACGCCTCGCCGGAAGCTGCCGCCGGTGGAGCGATCGGGCTGATTGAGGATGGCGATACCATTCTGATCGACATCCCCAATCGCTCTATCAATGTCCAGGTCAGCAATGAAGAACTGGCACAGCGCCGGGAAGCACGCGACGCCAAGGGCTGGAAACCCGAACTGCCGCGGGACCGGAAGGTATCCGCCGCCCTCAAAGCCTACGCCCTGCTGGCCACCAGTGCCGATAAAGGTGCGGTCCGGGATTTGAGCAAGCTGGACTGAATCTGGTGTCTAGTCCTGAAATAGGTTTACACCTATTTCTATTGAAACGCCCGGTGCACCGCATCGGGCGTTTTGTATTTCAAGGCAAGATGTGGTCGCCTTGTGTTATAGGTCTGCACGGACTGA